>CALAZQ010000271.1 GCA_937926325.1 uncultured Planctomycetaceae bacterium
GGCGAAGCAGCCAGATTTGCAGATCTGGCGATGGAGCCGGACGCAGCCGGAGGGCAAATGAGCCGCTCGAAGCCAGGTACTGAGTTTTCAGACAGAGCCTAGAATTCAGCCGAAGCCCGTTGCCGGGGAAACTGGCCGCTCGGCCGGGCGTTCGGTGGGCGACCGTTCGCGGCCCAGCACGATGGTCGCCCCAACCACGCCGATGGCCGCCCCCAGACAGGCGTCGCTGGGGTAATGGGCCGACGAGGCGAGCCGTTGCAGGCAGGCACTGGTCGCCAGCAGCAGAAAAAACCAGCGGCCCCGCCGGTATTTCCAGATCAAAACGCTGGCCAGCGCCGCCGCTGTCGCGGAGTGGCCCGAGGGAAAGCTGTGGAGATCACTGCCTCCACCGGCCCCCTCAGCCAACAGTGACCGGCCGAACGTGTCAAAGACACTCACCGCCTGGGAAAGGTCGGCTGCCCGCGGTCTGACCCGGTCAATCAGTTGCTTTAGCAAGAGCACGGTAAGCGGGCCGGCCAGCAGTCCCCCTAGCATCCGGGCGGCATGCCGGCGGTCGGCCGTTGGCTGAAAGGTGGGCCAGCGGATGGCTGGCCAGGTCAGTGCCGGAAACCGGAGGGAGCCGTCGAGGGCAAACACGCCGAGCATGATCATTGCCACACCGATGCCGTGCCCAAAAACCTCCGCGAAATTCAGGTAGCGGCTTACCTCTTTTGGCAGCCGGTGGTCGCGGAACCACTCAGCCACCGGCAGATCGACCGCCAGGGCCAGCAGGCCAGCCGCGGCAAGCCCCCCGGCAACCAGCAGCCGTGCGGCGCCGCGAGAGTGGCTCAACGCTGTCTTTGGCGATGTTCGCTCAATCGTCATGCTGTCTCATTCCACCGGTCCCAGTTCAGACGGAAGCCGCGTGAGCCAAACAGCGCACTGCTCCAGCCGGAGTCTGCCACGCCCTGGTTTGGCTTGTCGAGGCAACGCGGCGTCAGGTCCAGAGCTTGCGGTCGAGCAGCCGGTATTGGATCGCCTCACTAAGGTGGCCGCAGCTAATGGTTTCGGCCTCGTCGAGGTCGGCGATCGTGCGGGCAACTCGCAGGACTTTGTCGTGAGCCCGGGCTGAGAGGCCAAGGTCGCAGACCGCCGCCCGCAGCAGTTCCACCGCCGGGCCGTCCAGTGGGCAGCACGCTCGAATCTGCCGGCTGGTCATGCGGGCATTGCACCGCGGCGGCAGGGTGGGCTCGGAGCGGTGCCTACCTGATTTGTCTTTGGGTCCCACCGGTTCCTCAAGCCCGCCGGCGAACCGGGCTTGTTGCACCTGCCGGGCGGCAAGCACGCGTTGTCGCATCTCGGCGCTGCCGGTGCCTGCCCGACGGGCGGACAGCTCGCGGAAGGGAACCGCCGGCACCTCGAGATGAATGTCGATCCGGTCGAGCAGCGGGCCTGAGATCTTGCTCATGTATTTCTCAACCTGCGGGGCCGTGCACTGGCAGTCCCGGCGGGGATCTCCCCGATACCCGCACGGACAGGGATTGAAAGCTGCCACCAGCATGAAGGCCGCTGGGAAGCGGGTGGTCGAGCGGGCCCGGCTGATGGTCACGGTGCCATCCTCGAGCGGCTGCCGCAGCACCTCCAGGGTGCGACGGTTGAACTCGGGTAATTCATCAAGGAACAGCACGCCGTGATGCGCGAGGCTGATTTCGCCGGGCATCGGCACCGAGCGGCCACCCACCAGCCCCGCCTCGGAAATCGTATGGTGTGGCGCCCGAAAGGGGCGGGTTGCCAGCAGCGGTTGGCCTGCCGACAACAGCCCGAGGGCGCTGTAGATGCGAGTGGTCTCGATGCTTTCCGCGGTCGAGAGGGGCGGCAGGATGGTCGGGATGCGTTTGGCCAGCATCGTCTTGCCACCCCCCGGGGGCCCGAGCATGGCCACATTATGCCCGCCCGCCGCCGCCACCAGCAGGGCCCGCTTGGCCGCCTCCTGCCCGCGGACGTCGGCAAAGTCGATGTCGTAGCCAGCGAACCGATCAAACCATTCATCGACTCGCGCCGGTGCCCGTGGAATGTCGAGCTCGCCCGCAAAAAAGCCGACCGCCTCGCCGAGGTTGGCCACCGGGATCACTTCAATCGATTCGACAACGGCGGCCTCGGTGGCACTTGCCGCCGGCACCACGACCCCCCGGAGGTTTTGCTGCCGAGCGGCCGTAATCGCCATCGACAACGCCCCGCGGGCGGGCCGGGTTGAGCCCTCCAGCGACAGTTCGCCGACGACGGCATAGTCGCGGAACCGCTCGGAGGAGAACTGCCCGCTGCCAGCCAGAATGCCCAGCGTGATGGGCAGGTCGAAGGTGGCCGCCTGCTTGGGCAGTTCGGCAGGGGCGAGGTTGACCACAATCCGGTCGTTCGGCCGGCTGAAGCCGCAGTTGACCATGGCCCGGGCGACCCGGTGGGTGCTTTCGCGGATGGCGGTGTCGGGCAGCCCGACCAACACCGTGGTCGGCAGGGCACCGGTCGAAACATCAACCTCAACATCGACGGGTACGGCCTCGACACCGAGCATCGAAAAGGTTTGCAGGCGGGCAAGCATGGGAATCTCCTGAGTTTGGGAGCGGGCAGTGGGGCTCAAATAGGCTGAGTGAACGGGCGAACAGCATTCGGGTTGCAGTCTGAACAAAACAACAGCTGTGTGTCAAGCGGCGGGTGCCGCCGTCGTCGGTGTTGCCGAACCCGGAGTAAGATGGGTCGGGATGCCCGTGGCCCAGATCGGCCCGCCACACCTGTGAAAGGACGCAGCAGAAAATGGTTTTTCACCACCCGCCGCTCGCTTCCCGCGGCAGTGCCTGCAGGCTGTTGGGCCTGGTACTCGTCGGCTGGTTCGTCGCCGGACGACTGCCGGCCGATGAGGGCATGTGGCTGTTCAATGACGTTCCGAGTGAACGGCTGGAGCAGGATCACGGCTTCACGCCGTCTGCTGGCTGGCTGGAACGGCTGCAGCAGGCGGCGGTACGGTTCAACAGCGGTGGTTCGGGGGCGTTCGTGTCGGCAGACGGTCTCGTGCTGACCAACCACCATGTCGCAGCAAGCAGTCTGCAGAAACTGTCGAGCCCCGACCGCAACCTGGCCCAGGACGGTTTTCTCGCCCGCTCGCAAGCCGAAGAAATTCCGTGCCTCGATCTTGAACTCAACGTGCTGGCATCGATCGAGGACGTGACCCGGCAGGTCGTGGCGGCCGTTGCCGACGCGGCCGATGCAGTGACAGCCGCCCAGGCCCGGCGGGAGGTGCTGGCCGACATCGAGAAGCATTCACTCGAGGCAACGGGCCTGCGGAGTGACGTCGTCACGCTGTTTGGGGGCGGCCGCTACCACCTCTATCGGTTCCGTCGTTACACCGACATCCGGCTGGTCTTTGCCCCGGAGCGGCAGATCGCCTTCTTCGGCGGCGATGCCGACAACTTTGAATATCCGCGGCACTGTCTCGACATCTGCTTCTTCCGGGCCTACGAAGACGGCCAGCCGGTCGAGGTGAAGCATTTTTTGTCCTGGGCCGACCGGGACGTCGCCGCCGGTGATCTCATCTTCGTGGCGGGCCATCCCGGCCACACCGACCGGGCCAAGACGATGGCCGAGGTGACCGCCATGCGGGATCGGCAGTTGCCCTTCGCCCTTGAGTGGCTCAACCGCCGTGAGGTGTTGCTGCGGGCCTATGCCGAAGAGGGCAGGGTGGAGGCCCAGCAGGCGATGCACGATTTGTTCGGTGTGCAGAACAGCCGCAAGGCCCGGGGGGGGCTGCTCGCGGCCCTGTTGCGGCCTGCGGTCATCAGCCAGCGGGAGGCGGCCGAAGAGCAGCTGCGGGCAGCCTGGCAGGGGAAGGCAGACGACTCTCCCTGGGCCCGGGTCGCCGCTGCCCAGCAGGCCATCGACGCGGTTGCCCTTCGCTACAACCTACTGGAGCGAGGAATGGCCTTTCGCTCACGGTTCTTCAGCCATGCCCGCACGCTGCTCAGGGCGGCAGCCGAGGCGGCCAAGCCCGACGGGCAGCGGCTGCGGGAATATCGCGATGCTGCTCGCGCCTCACTGGAACTGCGGCTGTTTTCCGAGGAGCCGCTCGACGATGCCTATGAGATTGCCAGCCTGACCGATTCGCTGACCTTCATGGCGACCAAACTCGGTTGCAGCGACCCGCTGGTGCAGCAGGTGCTGGCCGGGCAGGCACCGGCTGAGCGGGCGGCTGCACTTGTTTCCGGGACAACCCTCGGCCGCCGCCGCGATGCCGTCAACGGCCGGCCGGCCGACCGCCGGCGGCAGTTGTACGAAGGCGGGGCGGCGGCCATCGCTGCCAGCGACGACACCATGCTGGCGTTGGCGGGATTGGTTGATGATGAATCGCGGCGGCTCCGGCTGATTGTTGAGGAGGCGAGTGAAACCAAGAAACAGGCCCATGCCGAACTGATGCAGCTGCGGCTGCGGACCGCGACTGGGCCGATCTATCCAGACGCCACCTTTACCTTGCGGCTGGCATACGGCACGGTGCGGGGTGTTGGCGGCCCGCAGGCCGGGAGCTCACGTCCCTGGACCACGCTGGCCGACCTCTACGCAAAGGTCGATCGTGAACAAGGGAGGCCCCCGTTTGGGCTTCCCGAGTCCTGGCTGGCGGCCCGCGAGCGGCTGACTCGTTCGGAAAAGCTCGCGGCCACACCGCTGAATTTTCTCTCGACGGCAGACATCATCGGCGGCAACTCCGGCAGTCCGGTGGTCAATCGGCAGGGACAACTCGTCGGCGTCATCTTTGACGGCAACGAAGATTCGTTGGTGCTCGACATCGCCTACGATGCCGCTCGGGCCCGGGCCATTGCAGTCTCGGCCGGCGGGATCGCGGCAGCCCTGAAAGAGGTCTACAGGGCTGACAGTCTGCTGGCGGAACTTGGCCTTGCGGGCAGCGAGTGGACTTCCCTGTTTGACGGCAAGACCCTCGGTGGCTGGAAGTCGAGCGGCTTCGGCACCGACGGTCCCATCGAAGTCGAGGCGGGGGCGATCAGCATCGGCATGGGCGATCCACTCAGCGGCATCACCTGGCAGCGGAAGTTTCCGACCGACCGCTATGAGATTGCCCTCGAGGCCCAGCGAGCCGACGGTTTTGATTTTTTCTGCGGGCTGACCTTTCCCGTCGGCGCTGACTGCTGCAGCCTGATCCTCGGCGGCTGGGGCGGGGGACTGATCGGCCTGTCGTCGATTGACGGCGCGGATGCCTCCGAAAATGACACCACGCAATACCAGGAGTTCGAGACGGGCCGCTGGTATGATGTGCGGGTGCGGGTCGAGCCCGAGGCGATTACCTGCCTGCTCGACGGGAAGGAGATCATCTCGCAGCCGCGGGCCGACCGCGAGATTTCGGTCCGGGCCGAAATGTTTCTCTGCAAGCCACTCGGGGTGGCGACCTATGCCACAGCCAGCCGCCTGCGGAACCTGAGATATCGGCGGCTCGATGCGGTGGCAGACGACCAGCCAGACGATGAGTAACTCGGACAAACGACGCGGCCGAATGGCTGCCGAAGCCGCCCGTCGTCTCGCACGGGGCGGTGATATGAAACGGGCCCGGGTGGCCGCGGCGCGGCGAATCGGCCGTGGCTGGGTGCCCGAGCACGAACTGCCATCAGCCGCCGCTATCGGCCGCGAGCTGGCCCGGCAACGGCTGACGGCAGAACCCGACCGCACCGGCGGGCATGCGGCGCTGATCGGCGACCACTACGACGCGCTGGCCAGCTTTCTGCGGCCACTGGCGGCGGTGAGACTCGATCCCAGGCAGCATCATGCCGTCACACTGCTCGACGCCAGCCTGCTGGCTTTTGCCCACGTCGAAGGCCAGCGGCCCTACGACGAAGAGCTGCTCACCGCCGCGCTGGTGGCCGAGGCCGGGCAGCTCTTTGATCGTCGCGACCCCGTCAGGGCGACCCTGGGAGCGGCAGCGATGTTCCTCACCGAACGAACGACATGGCTGATTGAGAACCGGGACGCTGCAAGAAGCTATTGCGGCCAGAGCCTCGGCCAGCGTGGTCGCCAGCGGCTGGCAGCCCACCCAGACTTCGACGCCGTGTTACTTCTGGTCGAGGCGTTCTCTGAGCCCGCCCAAACCGGTCAGCCCGAGCGTTCGCTCGAGGACGCGATCGCGGTGCTGCGGCAGCTGGCGGCCAGCTGTTGATCGGGACGTTGCCCGGCCTCCGCAACCAGCCGCCCCCTACTCGGGCGGCTGATCACCGAGAGCCGCTTTGACCCCTTCGCGAGCCTCGCGCCAGCGGGACTTCACGGTGCGAACAGAGCAGCCGAGCAGATTCGCAATCGACTGCTGATCGGCGCCGAGGTACCAGACCAGTTGAAAGACCTCCCGCTGTTCCGTCGGCAGCCCGTTGATGGCTTCGTGAAAGAGGCTCCAGCGGTCGATCGAGGTGCCCGAATCGGCGGGCGTGGCAGCGGGGTGGCGGCTGCTTGACTGATCCTCCAGCGGCAGCACGCCAGTGGCATGGTTCCCGCCGAATGACATCGGCCCGGAATGGTGCCGGGCCAGATCGATCAGTTCGCGGTGAATCTGGGTGGCCGCCAGGGCCATGACGTCGCGGGGCGACTCGATTGAGACCTCCCCCAGGCAGCGGTAGAGCCGCAGGGCGGCGTTCTGAAAGACATCGTCGGTGTCTTCCCAGCGTCGGACGCCGGGGAACCGGTTGAGCATCCGGTGGGCCAGCAGCCGGAGCCGCTCACTACAGAGTTCAATGATGCGGCCCCGGGCCGAGTCGTCTCCTGCGGCGAGATTCCGCAGACAGTCCGCGACTGTCGGAGGAAGCGGCGGATCGTCCATGGTGCTGCTGATCTGAGATGCGTTTTGCGTCGCCTGCCCGAACGCCGAGCCTATCAGATCGGGGGGGTGACGCGACTGCAGGTGCTCTGACTCCCCCTCAGGTGGGCACGTCAGAAAAATTTTGCCCCTCACCGCGTGCTCTTTCGCTTTTGTTTGTAGCGGGCAGATGCCCCCAGCCACGGCAGCCTCAGGGGGCGAATCGGCCCGCTGCCGACACGATCAGAAGCGTTCATTCCCGGATGGTTGTTCATGTATTTCCGCTCGTCACCCGCTGACTCCCGAATCCAAACCTGCGGGCAGGATTGTCGCGATCAAAAATCCGCAGTGACAGCCAACTGGGAGACGGTGATGGCGTGCCTTGCCGAACTCGGCTTCCATGCTCAGGGCGACCGCCCGCCAGCGGCAGCTGAAGTGGTGCTGGCGGCCCAGTTGCGGCTGCGGTACTGGCGGCGGCAGCTGCCCTGTGGCCGGCTGGGAATCACGGATGAACCGGACATGAGCGGTGACTTTGTCGGCGTTCGCGCTGGTGATCTTCCAGCGGGTCGTCGGGGGGGCGATGCGGGGGCAGCGTCTCAGCCGATCGCCGCCCGGGAGGCCGCGGCTTCAGCCGAGGCATTTGTCCGCCAGCGAATCCGGTCGATCAAATCTGCTCGCGACTGCCTGCTGGCCTGTAACCGTGAAGGGCTGACAGCGGCGACAGCCGAGCGGTAAAAGCTGCCGAACGGTCGCCTTCGCCTTGGCCGAACGGTAAAAAAGGGGGTATGAATCACCCTCGTGAGACGGTCGCCGCTCGGGACAGTGAGCGGTTGACGGGCAACGACGAGACCTTCGGTTTCACCACCGTCGCCGGCACGGTGACGGCAGGTTCAAGCGGCGGGCTGCCGGCGGGGACCGACCTGGGCGGGGTGACAATCTTGCGGCTGCTGGGTAGCGGCGGCATGGGACAGGTCTATGAGGCCCGCCAGCATGCGCCGCCACGGACGGTCGCGGTCAAGATGATGCGGGCTGAAGCGGCCGAACTTTGGCATCGCCGCCTCGACGACGAGGCCGAGTTGCTCGGGCAGCTCGACCATCCGCACATTGCCCGGGTCTACATGGTCGGACGGCGAAGGGTGGTGGGGCAGGACGTTCCCTGGCTCATGATGGAGCTCGTCCAGGGTGGGCGTTCCGTCACCGCGTGGGCCCGCATGGGTCGCCTCGGGGTGGCAGAGCGAGTGGCCCTGATGCAGGACGCTGCAACCGCCTTGGCGGCAGCTCATGCCAAGGGAGTGCTCCACCTCGATGTCAAGCCGTCCAATATCCTCGTTGACCAGCACGGTCTGCTCAAGCTGATCGACTTCGGTATCGGCCGTCGCTATGACCCGCGAAACCGCGACCGTTCGCGGGCGGTCGGGCGAATCACCGGCACGCCGGGGGCGATGAGCCCGGAGCAACTGGCGGGACGCGATGATCTGCTCGATGCCCGCAGTGATGTCTACTCTCTGGGGCTGGTTCTGTTCGAGCTGGTCGTTGGCCGGCCACCGGCCGGCCAACCCGAAACGCCGGCGGCAGCCGCGGCGTTGCTTGCTGGTGCCAGCGAGTTTCGGCCACCTGCCGGTGCGGTGATAGCCGCTGCCCGGGCCGCCGGCTGCTCGCAGTTCGCGGCGGCGGATCTTGCCGCGATCGTCGGCCGCTGCCTTGCGGTCAATCCCGCGGACCGGTTCGCAACGGCCTGGGAGCTTGCTGAGGAGCTGGGCCGTTGGCGATCCCGCCGGCTGCTACGGTGCCGGCGACCGGGGCTGGCGGAGCGACTCTGCCGCTGGGCTGGGCGGCATCCGGCAGTTGCCAGTCTGTCGGCGCTGTTGCTGGTCACGGCGGTCACGGCGGTCACCCTGATCGGTCGCTTTGCCGTGGAAAACAGCCGGGAACGAAACCGGGCTGAGCGGGCCGCCGACACGGCCCGCGTCAGTCTGGCCGGGGCACTGCTGCGGCAGGCGGTGGCGGCAGGCCAGCAGCATGAGCCCGCGACCGTCAGTCGGCTGCTGGCTGACCGTCAGGCCACGTTGGCGGCGGTCTCGCTGCCGCCCGGTCCGGGCCTGCTGCCGGCCGGTGATGGTCTGGCGGTCCGCTGTTTACGGGCGGGACTCGATGAAGCGGTGGCATTCTGGGCCAACCCGCAGGGGGCCGTGACGGCGGTCGCCATCGCGGCCGGCGGCAGCCGGGCGGTTGTCGGTGATGCCGCCGGCAACGTCACGGTGTTCGCGCTGAGCGGTGCCGGGCTTGAGCCGCTGGGGACAGCCGGTCTGCCGGGGGGCCGCATCTGGGCCGCGGCGGTCTCTCGAACCGGCAACCGGGCAGCTGTTGCAGGAGATGCCGGCACGATCATGCTGATTGACCCTGAGCAGCCGAACCAAGCCGTGAACCTCGAAGGGAGTTCTGCGAGAATCTACGGGCTCGCCTTCCTGCCGAGCGGCGACCGGCTTGTCAGCGCCGGCCGGGACGGCGTTGTGCGACTCTGGGAGGTTCAGACACATGAACTGATTCGCTCCTACGGTTCCGGTGGGACCAGTGTCTACGGCCTGGCGGTTTCTCCCGATGGCAGGACCGTCGCGGCTGCCCGGCGTGATGGGAGCGTGCAGCTTTGGGACATCGCCACGGGTGAACCAGCCGGTGCGTTGACCGGCCATCGGGGGCGGGTCTTTTCCGTCACGTTTGCCCCCGACGGCCAGCTCATGGCGTCGGCCTCGGAGGATCAGACCGTCAGGCTGTGGGAGTTGGCCTCGCTACGTGAGCGGCGTCGGCTCGATCATCCGGTGCGGGTGAATGCGGTGCGATTTGTTGGCGATGACCGCGTGGTGACAGCCAGCGGTGACCGCTTCCTGCGGTGCTGGCAGGTGACCGGCCAGCAGCCACCACGGGAGCTTGCCGGCCATGCCGACGGTATCTGGGCGGTTGCCGCGTCCGAGAGCGGGGACGCAATCCTGACCGCGTCGGCAGACGGGACGCTGCGGCGTTGGACCGGCGCAGGTGATCCCCAGCCGCGGTTCTCACTGGCGGCACCGGTGAAGTGCCTGGCCCACGCGGGGGCAGGCCAACAGCTCGCGGTCGGAACGACCGCGGGGACGGTGTCAGTCTGGGGCTCCGCCACAGGCAGCCGGCTGGCCAGGGTCGAACCCGCTGCCGGCCCGATCAATGGCCTCTGCTGGCTCCCCGGCTCAGGCGAGCTGTTGGTGGCCGCCGGCGATGGATTTGTTGGCCGGTATCGGCTGGCCATTGATGATGCAGCCGATGCCGCTGCCTATCGGCTGCAGCTGGTGGGCAGCCTCTCCGGCCATCGCCGCCGGGTCTTTGCGGTGGCGGCAACTACGGACGGAGCCAGCCTTGCCACTGCCGGCGAGGATAAGACCGTCAGACTCTGGACAGCAGAGGGTGAGCCTCGGGGCCTGCTCAAACACCCCGGCCGGGTGTTTTCAGTTGCCTTTGATCCTTCCGGTCTGGAGCTGTTGGCCACCGGCTGTGAGGATGGCTTGGTCCGCATCTTCACCTCTGAGGGGCAGGAATGCTGCCGGGCTCCGGGCCATCGTGGGCAGGTCAACAGCGTCTGCTGGAATGCGCTGCCGACACGGGGCTGGGACATCGCCTCGGCTGGAGCCGATGGTCACGCGCAACTCTGGCGGCTGGACGGACGGGAAGGCCAAGAACCGCGCAGCCTCCACCGTGTCAGGACACTGACCGGCGCGGCGGGCAAAATCTGGCAGATTGCCGCCAGCCGTGACGAACCACTGTTGGTCGCCGCCACCGATGCCGGTGAGGTGATCCTTTGGGACACGCACGAGCCGTCGCCGCTGCAGGTGCTTGCCGGGCATCGAGAGGCGGCCTGGGCGGTCGCCCTCGGCCCGGCTGAACGGCGGCTTTTCAGTGGCGGCTGGGACCGGGCCGTGCGGCTCTGGGGCGTCTCGGCCCACGACTGGGCCCAGCGGCTCGCCGACTGATGGTCGCCGGCGAGCAGAACGGTTGGCTGGCAGTCGCCGGGCCTTATGAAGCGGCGAGCACCTGGCCCAGGGTTTCTTGCAGCACGCTGCCGGACCGCTTGAGGGCCTGAACCTCCTTGGGCCAGAGCTCGACTTCGAGGGTCTGCTCGGCACCGCTGCGGCCGACCACCGTCGGCACCGACAGGGCAACGTCGCGGAGGCCGTAGCAGCCCCGCTGCACGGTCGAGACCGGCAGAATCCGCTTGCTGTCCAGCGCGATCGCGTGGATCACCTCGGCAATCGAGACCCCGACAGCAAAGCCGGCACCGGTCTTTTTCTTGATCATCTCTGCGCCCGAGGTCTTGGCCCGGGTGAAGGTGTCCTGCCCAAGCTTGGTGGTAAAGCCCGGGTATTTTTCCAGCGGCAGGCCGCCGATGCTGGCACTCGACCAGATCGGCACCATGCTGTCGCCGTGCTCGCCGAGAATGACCGCCGAGACCTGCGTGGCCGGAGCCTTGAGGTTCAGGGCCAGCAGACTGCGGAACCGCAGCGTGTCGAGCAGCGTGCCCAGACCGATCACCCGGCCCGGCGGCAGGCCCAGTTCCTGTTCGGCCAGATAGGTGAGGATGTCGACAGGGTTGCTCACCACCAGCACCGTGGCGTCGGCTTTGTGGCCGGCTGACTTGATTGACTCAAGAATCGATTTGAACAGCACGACGTTGCG
>CALAZQ010000272.1 GCA_937926325.1 uncultured Planctomycetaceae bacterium
GTGTTTGGACGAGGCCATCCATGGCCCTCGTCCAACAGGCGAGCGGCACGCAACGCCAAGGGTTGCGAACCGCTCGACGCCGCATCCCGCGGCGTGGGTGTTTGGCGGGCAACTTGTCGGCAAGCTCGTTCAACCGGCACAACCGGAATAGCTGGACCGGGGGTGGGGATCAGTTCGACTGCCAGGGCATTTCTGCGGCAGGGCTGCTTTCAAACGGCCTTCCGCCGACGTACCCTTATCGCTGGAAAAATTTTTTCCAGAAGCACACGGCACTGGCCCTGAACCGGTGGAATGAGCGAGATCCTCTTTCATTACTATCGCGTCAACCCGACGACCTGGTTCTATCTGGCGTCGCTGCTGTCGATTGCAGTCTTCTTTAAGTTCAACCGGGTCTGGAGCGTTCGCAACTTCGACCTGGCCGGGCTGATCCTGTTCGCCCCGGGTCTGCTCGCCGTCGAGTACGGCGGCTTCAAGGCCAACCTCGATGCCCAGCAGCTCGGCTTTGTCTGGCTGTTTGCCGTCACCGGCCTGTTCACCATTCGCATGCTTTGCGACTCGCTGATGGTGCGGAGGCCGCTGCTCGAACCCAACCTCTCGAGTGGCGGGCTTGTCTTTCTTGGCCTGTCGCTGCTGGTCTTCCTGCTGGCCAACGTGCTGACGACCCGGCCGGAGCGAGATGACCTTGCCGCGGCGACGACGGCGGCCCGGCTCGAAGAGGGTGATGCCGAAGTTGATATCGATCAGCTGGCCCGGCTGGGGCCGGGCTATCCACTCCTTTTTTTGCTGCCGCACATTTCGACCCAGCGGATTTTTGCCGGTGACCGGGACGCCGCCCCGGGCAGTGACGCTGCCGAGCCGCCGGCCCGAGTCGTCCACGAGACCACCGCCCGCATCATGGCCATCATCGCGCAGCTGTCGATTGTCGGCGGCATGGTCTTCATCGGCTGGCGACACTTCGAGAGCACGAGGCTCGGCATCGCGGCGGCGGTGCTCTATCTGCTGATGCCTTACACGGCGATCATGACCGGCCGGGTTGACCATGCCCTGCCAGGGGCACTGATCGTCTGGGCCATCGCCGCCTACCGCCGACCGATCATCGCCGGCAGCCTGATCGGCCTGGCGATCGGCACGATCTATTACCCCGTCTTCCTGCTGCCGCTGTGGTGCAGCTTCTACTGGGAGCGGGGAGTCCGCCGCTTCGCCCTCGGGGTCTCGGCGGCTCTGGCTGCTCTGGTCGTCGGCCTCTGGTTCACCTCGCCCAGCCTCGCGGTCTTTGCCGGACAATTGCGGCAGATGTTCGGCTGGATCTTTCCCAGCGCGGTCACGCTCGAAGGCTTCTGGGCGTTCCCAGCCTACGACCCGGTCTTCCGGCTGCCGGTGCTGGCCGGATTTCTGGTGATGATGGCGACCCTGGCCATCTGGCCCTCCCCCAAGCACCTTGGCACCCTGATGAGTTGCACCGCCGCGGTGCTGCTCGGCAGCCAGTTCTGGAAGGCCCACAACGGTGGCCTGTTCCTGGCCTGGTTCCTGCCGGTGCTGCTGCTGGTGGTCTTCCGGCCGAACCTGGAAAACCGGGTTGCCCTCCGCGTCCTTGACGCCGACTGGTTCCCCAGCCGCCGCCGCCACCAACAAAGCCTCCGCGGCGCGGCCTGAGCCCAACGGCACGGTACAGGTGCCACACCAGACGTCCCTTTTGTCCGGTCGCTTCCGCTCCCGGCTTCCTGCGGACGAGCGAGGGGCTGCCTGTGCCCTCAAGCGAGCTACGGCAGCAAGCGGAGCCCGGATGGCGAAGCGCAGCGGACGTGCAGTGAACGGAGGCCCTGGAGGGCCACCGTGAACGTCCAGCGAGAGGGCACAGGCAGCCCCAAGCGGATGGCGGGATAGGTTGGGGATTTGCTTCGAACGCCGATTCAGGGATCGCGTCTGAGATCGGTCTCGGGAGGCAGGCCCTGCTCGGCCAGCCAGTGCCGCCAGGCGGCGACGTTCCAGCTGAAGTTTACATCGGTGAGCGTCGTCAGCGCCTCAAGCGCGCTGCGGTTCTGCATGGTCGTGGTCGCTGCTTTTGGCCCACCACCCAGGGCCAGCCCACCGCTGCCCGGCGTGAACGTGACCGAGGTCTTTCCGCCATTGCCGGCGGTTACGGTCGTGTGACTGGTGACCAGTGCCCCAATCAGCGGCTCGACCGCCCGCGGATCCCCCAGCCGACCGAGCGCTGCCGCCGCCCGGTTGATGCGGCCGTTGTCAGGGCCGGCCAAGGCTGCAATCAGTGGCGGAACCGCCAAGGCCGCATGATGCTCAGCCAGCTGTTCGGTCGCGGCATGACGCACCTCGCCATCGGCATGATCGACCGCAAGCGTGACCAGCACGCCAATCGCATCGGGTGTGCCGATGCTGCCGAGGGCTTCAACATAGAGCAGCCGGACACGGGCCTGGGGCTCGCCAGCCACCGCGGTGGCCAGCGCCGGCACGGCTCGTGGGTCGTCGGTCTGCCGAATCTGTTCGGCCACGCCAACGGCATCGTTGCCGCGATCAAGTTCTCGCCGCAGCCGCTGCAGCCGCCGCCGGGCGGCCACCTCGCCCTGCTTGGCAGCTTCAGCCCGTTCGATCAGGCTGATTTCCTGCGCGGTCCGCCAGCTACCGCGGTACCGCTGGTAGCCGAGGGCAGCCATCCGCTGGGCATGTGCCGAGGCCGACCCGGGCGACTCGGCGGCAAGCCGACCGGCCGCAAGGACACCCGCAACCAGCAGCAACGGCATCGCCAGCCGGACGCTCCAAGCCCTCCCCCTGCTATTTCCACACGAACAATCAAATGCCACGGGCCGCATCCTGGATCATCCCGACATAAAATGAAAACACCCGGAAAACGACCAGCACGATCAGCCCCGCCACGGCCAGCCAGACGCCACCACCGGCTGCCTTGGCCGCCGCCTCGAACCCTCTGCGAGCATCTTCGGCAAATTGATCACTAAGTCTCGCGAGAACCTCAGCGGTCGTGCCCGAGGTCTCGCCGACGGCCACGCCTTCAATCAGGGTGAGCGGAAACCGCCCGCTGGCCCGCAAGGCTTCCGACAGCGTGTCACCAGCGAGCAGCCGGCCCTCGATCCAGCGGGGATCGACCGCCAGCCCCGGGGCGACCGACCCGCCGAGTTCCACGAGCCGGCCCGCGTCGAGCCCGCCCCCCGCCGCCAGCGAGGCTGCCCGGCTCCAGGCCGCCGCCTCCCCCGCCCGGGCTGCCGGTCCGATCAGCGGCAGCCAATCAAGGAGCCGCCGTACCGGGCCGTGGGCCCGCCAGCTGGTCAGCAGCAGGCGAAAGCTGAAGACGCCTGCCAGGGCCAGCCCGGCCAGGATCAGCCCGAAGCGAATCAGGCCCGGTATGCCGACCAGCCCGAACCCGAGCAGATCGAACGGCTTGCCACCTTCCAGCCTGATCATGCCGGCAATCACAATCAGCAGCCCCATCACCGCCAAGGCCAGCAGCAGCTGAAAGGCGGGCCAGGCCAGGCTCGACCGCAGCTGCCGCGTCGTCCGGACACCATGCTCGATCACCCGAGACAGCTCCCGCAGGGTGTCAACATCGCGGCCGGTACGGTCGCCGACGGCCACCATCCCGAGCACCAGCGGTGGAAACAGCCCGGTCGCCGCGAGTGCCTCAGACAGCAGATTACCCGACTCAAGCGCGACCGTCCCCCGCTCGAGTCGCGACTGCCAGCGGGCCGGCATCCGCCGCACCTCTGCCCCCCAGGCCTTCCGCAGATCAAGCCCGGCGTTCAGCGTGATCGCCAGCCGGCCGAGCAGATCGGCCTGCAGCCGAGCCGGCAGCCGCGGGCGGAACATGGCGGCCCGGTCCTGGTGCGGTTCAGCTTCCATCGCCTGTCTGTCCCTTACGGTGGTCGTTGGCGAGCGGTCTTCCCTCGCACCGGCGGATGCATCTGGTACAACCCGAGCGTTCCATCATCCGCGGCAGGCAGCCCTGCCCCGTCCGGCATTCTCGCACACGACGTCCCGTTCGCCATGCCTGTTCTCTGGCCGACAGTCACGATCGTCGGAGTTGGCCTGATCGGCGGCTCTGCCGGCCTGGCCCTGGCCCGCCGCGGCCTCGCCGAGCGAATCATTGGCGTCGGCCGGTCGGCGGCCAGCCTCGCCGTCGCCCGCGACCGGGGGGCTGTCACCGAGACGACCACCGATCTGGCAGCCGCCGTAGCCGCTGCCGACTTCGTGCTCGTGGCCACCCGGGTCGGCCTGATCGGGCCGCAGCTTGAACAGATCGATGCTGCTGTTCGCCCCGGCACCCTGATCACCGATGCGGGCAGCACCAAGCAGTCGATCGTGGCCGCCTGGGAGCGGGCCCGGGCCAGCCGCCAGGGACGATTCGTGGGCAGCCATCCGCTGGCCGGCAGCCATCAGCGAGGCCCGCAGGCAGCCGACGCCGACCTGTTCACAGGCCGGCTGGCCGTGCTGACGCCGGTGGCCGCAACGCCGCGGGAAGACGTCGAGGCGGTGAGGCAGTTCTGGGATGCCATCGGCGCGGAGACCGAGGAACTGGCCCCGGCCGACCACGACCTGCTGCTGGCAGCCGCCAGCCACACGCCCCACCTGGTGGCCGCCGCCCTCGCCGCCGCCACCCCGGCGGCGGCCCGACCGTTGACGGCCGGTGGGTGGCGGGACACCACCCGGGTGGCTGCCGGCGACCCGGAACTCTGGACCGATATTCTGCTCGACAATGCGGCCGCCGTGGCCGGCCAGCTCGACGCGGTAGCCGCCGGTATCGACCAGCTGCGGCAGGCCATCGCTACTGGCGACCGCGGCGGGCTGGTTCGCCTGCTGACTCTTGCCAAGGAAAGCCGAGATGCTCTGGGAAGTTGATGTGCACCTGCGGGAGGCTGCGGCCGTTGACCTCGCCGCCGCGGGTCGTGACCTTGGCCTCGATCTGAGTCATGCCCACACGGCAACCGGCTGGCTCGTCGAAGGCGAACTCGACCGCTCTGCCGTCGAACGGCTGGCGGCACGGCTGCTGACCGATCCGGTCACTGAAGTCTGCCGGGTGGCCGAGGTCGCGGACGCGACCCTGCTGGCGCCGCCCGACGTCAGCCCATCCGGCGGCCTGACCGGCGGCCTCGTGCTGCATGTGCTGCCCAAGCCGGGCGTCACCGACCCCGCCGCTGAGAGTGCCCGGGCGGCGATGGCCCTGCTGGGAGTTGAGGCCAAGGCGGTTCGCAGCCTGCGAAAATACTGGCTGCCCGCCGGCGTCGCCGCTGAGCAGGCAGCCCAACTGGCGTGGAAGCGGCTGGCCAGTGAGGCGATCCATGAGGTCGTTATCGGCAAGCTGACGCTGACAGGCCTGACTGGCGGTGGCCGCTGGACGCTGGTCCGTGAGACGGTGCCGCTCGACGGCCTCGACGATGCCGCCCTCGAGGCGATCAGCCGGCAACGGTGCCTGGCCCTGACAGCAGACGAGTTGCGGGCGGTCCGGGATCACTTCGCCGCGGTCGGCCGCCCGCCCTTTGAAATTGAACTGGAGACGATTGCCCAGACCTGGAGCGAACACTGCTGCCACAAGACGCTCGGCAGCCCGATCGATCATCAGGGCCCTGACGGCCATGCCCGCTTCGACAACCTGCTGAAAGAGACCGTCTTTGCCGCCACGCAGACCGTCCGCGAGCGGCTCGGCCCCGACGACTGGTGCGTGAGTGTCTTCCGTGACAACTCCGGGGTGGTCCGGTTCGACGGCGACCACGACATCTGCGTAAAGGTCGAGACCCACAACCATCCCTCGGCGATCGAGCCCTATGGCGGTGCCGCGACCGGCCTGGGCGGCGTCATCCGCGACGTCCTCGGCACGGGTCATGGGGCCAAGCCGCTGGCCAACCTCGACGTCTTCTGCGTCGCACCGCTCGACACCCCGACCGAGGAGATTCCCCCCGGGGTGATTCCCCCGCCGCGGCTGCTCGACGGCGTGGTCGCCGGCGTCCGTGACTACGGCAACCGGATGGGCATTCCGACAATCGCCGGTGCGGTCGCCTTCCACCCCGGCTACCTCGGTAACCCGCTGGTCTTCTGCGGGACGGTCGGCATCATGCCACGCGACTCGGCCGACGGCCGCGTCGAGCCGGGCGACCTGGTGGTGGTCGCCGGTGGCCGGACCGGCCGGGATGGCATTCACGGGGCGACTTTCTCGAGCATTGAACTCTCCAGCGATAGCGAGACCGAGTCGGGCGGCTCGGTTCAGATCGGCCACGCCATTCATGAAAAGACCGTCACCGACTTCGTGCTGGCGGCAGCCGCAGAGCGGCTGTTCCATGCCATCACCGACTGCGGGGCGGGCGGGCTCTCGAGTGCCGTCGGCGAGATGGGGGCCGAACTGGGGGCTGAGGTTGACCTCGACACCGTGCCACTGAAGTACGCCGGCCTGTCGGCGACCGAGGTCTGGATCTCCGAGGCTCAAGAGCGGATGGTGCTGGCCGTCGCGCCGGCCGACTGGCCCCGGCTGGCCGAGCTTGCCCGCCAGGAAGGAACCGAGGCGACTGCGATTGGCCGGTTCACCGGTGACGGCCGGCTGGTGCTCCGCTGGGAGGGCGAGACGGTCGGCGACCTCGACTGTCACTTCCTGCATGAGGGCCGACCGCGGCGGCGACTCAGCTCGCGATACACACCCCCGGCCGAGACCGCCGTGACCTGGTCAATCGACGGGGCCGACCTCGGCGGCGTGCTGCTTGAGCTGCTCGGGGCGGCCGACGTGGCCAGCAAGGAATGGATCATCCGGCAGTACGACCACGAGGTGCAGGGGCAGAGTGTGCTCAAGCCGCTGCTCGGGCCGGCCGCCGGTCCAGCCGACGCCACGGTCATTCGCGGGGCCCTGGGCCGGCCGCGGGGCATCGTGCTGGGCGTCGGCCTGCGGCATCACCTCGGCCCACTCGATCCCTACCAGATGGCAGTCGGCGGCATCATTGAAGCGGTGGCCAACTGCATCGCCGCCGGGGCCGACCCGGCCCGCATCGCCCTGCTCGATAACTTCTGCTGGGGCGACTGCCGCCGCCCGGAGTCGCTCGGCACGCTGGTCGAGGCCTGCCTGGGATGCCAGGATGCCGCCATCGCCCTGGCAGCGCCGTTCGTGAGCGGCAAGGACAGCCTCAACAACGTCTTCACCTGGACCGCAGCCGACGGCCGGCAGCAGGAGCGGTCGATTCCGCCGACGCTGCTGGCAACGGCCCTGGGCCAGATCGCTGATGTCGCCCATTGCCTGTCGCCCGACCTGAAGCAGCCCGGCAACCGGCTGGCAATCATCGGCCTTTCGGTTGGCGACCTGGCCGGCAGCCAACTGGCGGTGCTGGGCCGGGTGTCCGGCGGCCGGGTGCCGCAGGTCGACCTGGCCGGCTGCCGCCGAGTCTTTGAAACAATTCACCGGCTGGCGACGCAGCGACTGCTGCGGGCCTGCCACGACCTGTCCGACGGTGGACTGGCCGTCGCCGCCGCCGAGATGGCGATCGGCAGTGGGCTGGGGGCAGACCTCGATTTGGCCGCCGTGCCGCTGGCGGCCACTGACAGCCCGGCAACGGCCAACGATCTTCCCCGCCTGCTGACCACGGCCACCACCGAGACCCCCGGCCGGTTCCTCTGCGAGGTTGCCGAGGCTGACGCCGCCGCCTTCGCCGCCAGCTGCGGCGAGGTGCCTTGGGCCTGGCTCGGCCGGGTGACCGACCACGGCCGGCTTACCCTGCGGGTCGCCGAGGCCACGGTCGCCGACCTTTCCGTTCCCGCACTCGATGCCGCCTGGCGGGCCCCCAGCCGGGCCCATACCGGCGGCAACTGCTGAGCCGGACTCAGTTCCTTTCCCGTTCCGTACGCAGACTGGTTCCTCGCATGCTTGCTCCCCGTGCCCTCGTCCTCCGTGGTCCCGGCACCAACTGTGACCATGAAACCGCCCATGCCTTCGAACGGGCCGGTGGCCTCAGCCGCCGCGTCCACGTGCAGGCACTCGCCGAGAAGCCGACGGTGCTCGATGACTTTCAGATCTTCTGCATTCCCGGCGGCTTCTCCTACGGCGACGACATCGCCAGCGGCCGCATCCTGGCCCTTGAGCTGGGCCAGCGGCTGGGAGAGGCCCTGCGGCAGTTCCACGACCGCGGCGGCCTGATCCTCGGTATCTGCAACGGCTTTCAGGTGTTGCTGCAGACCGGGCTCTTGCTGGCCGGCCCAGACGACGGCAGCAGCCGGCAGGCGACGCTGGCCCACAATACCTCGGGACGGTTTGTCGACTGCTGGGTGCATCTCCAGGCTGAGGCGGGCCGCTGCGTCTTTTTGCAGGGGCTGAGCCGGTTTGAGCTGCCGGTGGCCCATGCGGAGGGCCGGTTCGTCACCTCCACCGAGTCGGCCCTGGAGGTGTTCGACCGGGCCGGCCAGCTGGTGCTGCGATATGCCGACGACGACGCCGGTCGCCCCACCAACCCGAACGGCTCGGCCCGCGACGTCGCCGGCGTCTGTGACCCCACGGGCCGGATTCTGGGCCTGATGCCCCACCCAGAGCGGTTTATCGAGGCAACGCAGCACCCGGCCTGGATGGGCCGGCTCGACCCCGCCGCCGAGGCTGCCGGTCTGGCGGTGTTCCGGAATGCGGTCCGGGCCGCTGGCGGAGATGCAGGTTGACCCCAGGCTGCCGGTCGACCTATTTTCCCCGCCCACCGTTGTCGCCGCCTCGCTCTCGGGCCACCGGACGCTCATGCCGTCGCGTCACCACTTGCACTGCTGCTTTGCTCCTCAGACCTGGCACCTGCTGGTGGCCGCCGTGGCCGTCGTCTGGGTGGCCGGTGGCTGCCAACTGCCCATTGCAGCCGGCTGGTTGGAGATCTCGGCGGCGGTCCCGGCTCCCCCGCTGGCTGACACCAACGACGCTCAGCCTGAAGGCGACAGCCGGCTACAGACGATGCCGCTTGAGCTGACCTTCGTGCGGTATGCCGAAGATGACGCTGAACTCGGAACCGAACTCTGGAACCTCGTCGATGAACAGTGCCTGCCCAACGACCTGCGGCACCGGCTGGCCGGCAACGGCCTGCGAATCGGTCTGGTTCGCGGGCTGCTTCCCCCTGAACTGGCCGAACGGCTGACCCCGACACCCGCTGCGGACGGTACCGAACCGGCCGACAGCCCACTGGCGACCGACCGGGCGGTGGTCCGTCGCGTGATACAGACTCTGCCGGGACAGTCAAACGAGATCGTGGCGACGCCCCGCGTCGAGGAACTGGTGCTGTTGGAACGGGATAGCCGCTCTGCGGCCGAGGCCTTGTCGGGGCAGACCTATCGGGCCGCCAGCGCGATCTTTGATGCGCGGGTCACGCCCACGGCTGATGGTGCGGTCGAGCTCGAACTGCTGCCGCTGATCAGGCATGGCGCGGTGGAGCGCAACTGGATCGGTGACGACGGGGCCTTCCGGCTCGAGGCCGGCCAGCAGCGGACGGTGATGGACCGGCTGGCGATCAGCTTGCCGCTGCCGGCGGACGGCGTGGTGATCATCTCTTGCGCAGGACAGCCCTCTGCGTCGATCGGGGACGCCTTCTTTCGCGACCCCCGGGGCCGGCACGAGGGCTGCCGGCTGCTGGTGATCCGGATGCTGGCCAGGACGACCGACCCGATGTTCTCTCCCGCGGCCGGCGGCTGAGAAACTGGGCAAGCCTGGGGGTCCAACCGGCCACTTCCGATACGGCTTGGTCGAGACGTGCCTGTTATGCCGATTCAGCCCGATGGAGCCGGCAGGTCCCGTCCTCGCGACGGTGGGCTGGCCGGCCCCGCGATTTTGCCAGCCTGCAGTGGGAACGTTTTCCCAACGCCCTGCAGCGCTGCCGTCGATTCTGCGGGCAGGACCCATGAGTACCACAGCGACTTCAAAAAAAGGTTCACAAAAACATCGCCCCAGGGCCACGACGGTATTTGCCGCCGCCTTTCTGGCCGGCGCCGCGGCCGCCGTGGGGGTGAACCGAGCCCTCGATGTCCACCTGGCCCAATCAGTCCCTCAGGTGGAAAGTGAGCAGATCTTCGTCGCGATCCGTTCGCTGCCAAAGGGGTCGCCGGTCACCATCTATGACGTGGCGCTCAAGGAGTGGCCCAAGGCGATGCTGCCGTCAACCGCCCTCCGGGCTGATGCTGTGTTTGACAATGTGGTGCTGCGTCATCCGTTGCAGGAAGGGCAGCCGATTCTGTCGCTGCAACTCGCTCAGGCCACCCCTGAGCCGACAGCCCGGCTGGCAGCTGCAGCCTCGGCACCAACTGAACGCGAACGAGTCGTGCAGTCGGCCCCACCGCAGCCGGCCCCGGCGTTTGTTCCCTATGAAGCGGCCGCACCGATTCCGGTACCGGCACCGATTGAGCAGCCACAGGCGGCCGCCGCAGCCACGCCCAGCCCTGAACTGGCGGCAACCGCGGCCACCGCAGCAGCGTCGCAAGAAACCCCTGAGCCGGCGGCCGTGGCGGCAGCAACTCCTGAGCCCGAGACCATCACCGCCGACGTGGCAGCCGTCATGCCCGCCAGCCCCGAACCTGCCGAGGCAACGCCCGCTAGCACTGAGCCCGCTGAGCCCGTGGCGGTGGCCACCGTTGAGGCGGAAACAGCTGCTGATTCCGCTCCTCCCGAAGCGGTTGCGGACGCTACCGCGGCCCCGTCTGAACCGACGGTGACCGCGCAAGTCTCCCCGCCAGTGGCGGCTTCCACCGCTGCGGTCGCGGCGGCTGAGCCGACCGTTGTCGAGCCGACTCCTGCCCCAGAGACAGCGGTCGTCGACAAGCCAACCGAGCCGACACTGGCCAGCACCGATCAGCCGACCCCGGCCGCCCCGGCCGTCACACCGGTCGATGTGACGGCTGCCGTTTTGGCAAAGGCTGCAGCCCAGCAGGCAGAAGCGGAGCGGGCCGAGCCGCAGCCGGCCGAAGTGGCCACCGCAGCTGCGCCAGCGACCGTTGCCGAGGCGGTCGAGACCATGCCGGTCACGCAGCCACCGGCGTCACGCGGGACGCCAACTCCGGCCGGACAGCAGGTGATGCGGTATCTGGTGGTGCCGGAGCGGATCGCCCTGCAGGTCGATCATTCCTTCACGCGGCCAGAGCCGCCAGCCGCGGCACAGCAGCAGGCCCGGCAGCCGACCCGTGGCCAGCAGGGGGTTCGTCCGCTGCCCGAGATGTCGGCCGGAGGCAGTCCTGCCCGCGGCAGCCGGTCGCCAGCGGCAGCCCGCCGTGATGCCGGCGGCAATCGCCAGCCGGCCCAGCAGCTACAGGCCGCCGTCGGCAGTATTCCTCGGCCGGCCCGGCCGCCGCAGCCACGAACACCGGCTCAGCCGCCCATCCCGGTTGAGCAGCAGGCGTCCACCGAACAAAACGAATCGGACCAACCAATTCTGCGGTCGCTGTTTCCCAAGCTTTCGGCCGGGCTGACCGCCATGGGCCAGGAATGGCGGGAATTTCGCGACGGCAGCCGCGAGCCTCCCCCGGGCCGGACGACAGCTGCGGGCTCCAGACCCACGAGCGGTCAGCAGCGGTCGGCCACCCGCCCGCAGCAGTCGCGGTAAGTGAACGGCCACGGCGATCTCACTGCCGGCGTTGGATGAGCCCGATGCCGCCGGCGATGCCGATCGCGGCTCCGACTGCGCCGAGGCCAGCCAACGCAAAGGCCATGCCCTTGCGGAGGAACGTCTGCTGGGCGAACTGCTTTTCAATCACCATTTGGGGCCGGGACACGGTGGTGGTTGAGAAGTGCTTTTTCCAGGCCTCATAAATCTGGGCATCGGTCTGCTGGGCCACGTTTTGCCGGATCGCCTGCGGGTCAACCGGCGACTCGACGGTTCGCCCCAACCAGGCCGCCGCCCCCCAACACGCTATCGCAAGCAGTCCGCCGGCCAGCAGCATGCCCTGTGACAGCCCCCACCCCCCCCGGGGCCCGGCCGCAATCTCCGGAGCCAGCGGCAGCCGGCTGAGTGCTCGTAATTTCGGGACCGCAACCGTCGCCTGGCAGTTGGTGCAGACAACCTGCCCACCGGCCTGCCCGCCACTCACCGCGATCTCCGCCCCGCACGGACATACCAACAGATGTTTTTTCACCATTTCTTCTCCTCCCACAGCCGCCCATGAGGCTGCCACCACCCTGCTAAAGCCGGTCCCGTCGCACTGTTTTACCACCGCCGCTGGCACGACCACTATTTTGCGCGTGTTTTGACAGCAGAAAAGTTGGCCTTTCGCCATCGGCCACGGCATACTCTGGCAGTGCCGTAGCGGTCCGCGACGATCCGCCCGAACAACTCGTCCCCTCACTCCTCCTGCCCGTCCCGATTCGACCGGCCGCGGTACCGGTCGCCGGATCGTCCAGCCCCGCCGCTGGCCCGAACCAGTTGCCCGATTCCCCCAGGCCGCCTGGCCCCGCAGAAATCGTAGCTTTTTTCCCCCACTGGACTTGTCCGCGACTTGAATCACACTGTCGTCCACGCGAATGATGATTGCATCCGCGGTGGCCTTCGGTCCCCACCGCCGCCGTCTGGCCGACGGCGTTTGCCCCCCGGCCGCCCGTCCCACCCTCGGACAGACCACCATTGACATGCTGCCGTCACTGGCGGCGGGTGAAGCCGCCGCAACAGCAGCCAACCCGTTTTTGTTTTGTAGGCCGTAGGAAACTGAAGGAGTTCTGCCTTGTACGACTCGCTCTTGGACGAACTTGAAGACGACGTGGTCAGCCGCCCGCAGGAGGTGGAGGAACTCGGCAACAAGGTTGCCGATGATGAAGAGGCAGATGCGATTCTCGAACACGATGTCGATGGGGCGAATCTTGACGACTCCGACAACGATGCGGAGCTCAGTGCCGGTGAGAACAGCGGCAAGGCCAACGCCGCGGCAGAAGCAGACAATGGGGACAACGACAGCGAGGACACTCTGGCCGAACAGGTCGAAAACTGGTCGGACGATCCGGTGCGGATGTACCTGACCCAGATGGGTGAGATTCCGCTGCTCACTCGTGCCCAGGAGATCTACCTGGCCCGGCAGATTGAAACGACGCGGGCTCAGTTCCGCGCGAAGCTCCTGGAGTGTGAGTATGTCTGCCTGAATGCCTTCAAGGTGCTGGCCCGGGTGCATCGTGGTGAACTGCCATTCGACCGGACGGTGCAGGTCTCGGTGACGGACCGGCTGGAAAAGGAGCAGATTCTGGGCCGGCTGCCGCACAACCTGCGGACCCTTGAAGTGCTGATCAAGCAGAACAAGGCCGACTATCGCACCGCCCTCTCAAAGCGGGCCAAGATGAGCGACCGCCGCAAGGCCTGGGGGCGGCTGGGCCGCCGCCGCAAGCGGTGCGTGCGACTGATCGAGGAACTCGGCCTTCGTACCCAGCGGATCGAGGCGATGATTCCGACGCTCAACGGCTTTGTCAGTCGTCTCAAGGAGCTGAAGACCAAAATCGACGCCCACAAGCGGACCAAGCAGCCCCCGTCGGCTCGGCAGCAGCTGGTGGATGAGTATCGGGCGATCCTCAAGGCCTGCCAGGAGACGCCTCGCAGCCTGAAACGGCGGATGGCCGAGATCAACGAAATCTTCGCCCGCTATCAGAAGGCGAAGCGGGGCCTTTCCGAGGGCAACCTGCGGCTGGTGGTGTCGATTGCCAAGAAGTACCGCAATCGCGGGCTGTCGTTCCTCGACCTGATTCAGGAAGGCAATGCCGGGCTGATGCGGGCGGTCGACAAGTTCGAGTACCGCCGCGGCTTCAAGTTCTGCACCTACGCCACCTGGTGGATTCGGCAGGCGATCACCCGGGCGGTGGCCGACCAGAGCCGGACGATCCGAATCCCGGTCCACATGGTTGAGACGATGAGCCGGGTCCGGAACGTCGCGCGGCAGCTACTCCAGGAATACGGCCGTGAGCCGACGATCGAAGAGATCGCCGCCCGGGCCGGCACGCCGGTGGACGAGACCCGCCGGGTAACCGCGATGAGCCGTTATCCGATCAGCCTCGACCGCCCGGTGGGCAACAGCGAAGACAGCCACTTCGGCGACCTGCTGCCCGACACCGGCGCGGAAAACCCCGCCGTCGGCGCCGCTCAGGAAATGCTCCGCAACCGGATCAGCAAGGTGCTCAAAAGCCTGTCGTACCGCGAACGGGAAATCATCAAGCTCCGCTACGGACTTGGTGACGGCTACAGCTACACCCTGGAAGAAGTGGGCCACATCTTCAAGGTGACCCGCGAACGCATCCGGCAGATCGAAGCCAAGGCCGTCCGCAAACTACAGGCCCCAGCCCGCAGCGAAGAGCTGTCTGGGTTCCTGGACTGACTTTACGGAAAACGCCGAC
>CALAZQ010000273.1 GCA_937926325.1 uncultured Planctomycetaceae bacterium
ACCCCCGAGCTCATCAAACGTATCGCAGAAAGGAAGCCAGGAGCGGAAGCGACTGGACCTGCGGAACGTTTGACCGCGGTGCCACCGGGCAGCGGGATGCCGCCATTGAGCAGCAGCAGCCTGCGAACCTCGGCCTCGCGTGCTTCTGCCCCTAGGAAAGCCGAGCACGATGCCCCGGCTTTGCCTCCACTGCACTGGCTGCTAGCCGCTGATCCAGACCGCGTCAGGAAAACTCCGGAGCCAGGTTCGTTGCCGCTTGGCCAGCTGGCGGGTGCGGCGGGCGGTGCGGGTGATCGCCTCAGCCTCGGTCAGTTCGCCGCGGAGGCACGCCAGGGCCTCGCTGTATCCTGCGGCCTGGGCCGCGGTCGGGCCGATGCCGCCGGCAGCGACGGCGGCCTTCGTCTCGTCGATCAGTCCTGCTGCGAACATCGCCTCGGCCCGCCGCTCGATCCGCTCGGCCAGCAGCCGGCGAGGGAGGTCGAGCACCAGCACCGGACAGGCGAATGCTGTTGGTCGCTCTGCCGCGGACGAGTCCCAGGAACGGTCTGGCTGCGAGCCGGTCACCTCCGCGATTTCCAGGCCACGGATGATTCGCTTGGTGTCGTGGGGGTGGATGGTGGCGGCCATTGCCGGAGCCCGGGCGAGGAGCCGCCGGTACAGCGGCTCATTCCCTTCAGCTTCCGCCTCGGCCAGCAGCCGGGCCCGGATCGCCGGGTCACCGGGGGGCAACTCATCCAGGCCGTCCCGCAGGCAGCGGAGGTAGAGCGGTGTGCCGCCCACCAGCAGGATGCGTTTGCCCCGCCGCCGACAGTCGGCGATGGCGTCGGCCGCCGCGGCCAGCCAGTTGGCGACCGAAAACGGGGCCGCCGGTTCGACCAGATCGATCAGGTGATGGGAAACCCGGGCCCGCTCGGCAGCGGTCGGCTTGGCCGACCCGATATCGAGGCCCCGATAGACTGAAACCGAATCGACACTGAGGATTTCGGCGTCGAGCCGCTCCGCCATTTGCATGGCCACGGCCGTCTTCCCGGAGGCGGTCGGGCCGGTGAGGATCAGGCAGTCGTCGTCCAGTTTTGGCGTCGGGACGGGCATTGCGGGGCCGGGGGGCGTGGTAAAGTATGCCGGTGGGCTGGCGGTCAGCCCGGTCAGTTGCGGTCGTGATCTGGAGGCGGGCGGATGAAGCCCCGATTGGGTGCGGTGCTGGAAGAGCTTGAGGGCGTGATCAACGCCCGAAAGGCGGCCGACGCTGAGCGATCCTACACCGCCAGGCTGCTGGCTGGTGGGGTGCCCGCGATTGCCGGCAAGGTGACCGAAGAGGCCGGGGAACTCGTGCAGGCCGCCGCGGCGGAAACCGACGATCGGGTTGTCTCGGAGGCGGCCGATCTGCTCTATCACATGCTTGTGCTGTTGGCGGCCCGCAACCTCTCCCTCAGCCAGGTCGAAGCAACCCTCGCCGGCCGGTTCGGCGTGTCGGGGCTCGAGGAAAAAGCCGCCCGTCAGCCCAGCCCGCATTCCTGAGCAGACTGCGGTTTTCCGCGGCTGCGTTTCCCCTTCGAACTTTCAATAGAAGAGATCCTGATGACCGACTCCTCCCAGAGTGCTCCGGAGCGGCTGCTGCGGATTGGGATTCCCAGCAAGGGCCGGCTGTCCGAGGTGGTGGCCAACCTGCTCCACGATGCCGGGCTGTCATTTCGGCGGATCGAGCGGTCACTGTTCGCCCGCTGCCGCGACATGCCGCTGGAAATTGTGTTCCTGCGAACCGACGACATTCCGGTGCTGACGGCCGAAGGGGCGATCGACCTCGGGATCACGGGGGCCGACCTGGTGGCTGAGGGGGGCGTTGAACTGATCGAGCGGCTCGCGCTCGGGGTCGGCTCGTGCCGGCTTGCCCTCTGCGTGCCGGACGATGCCCACATCGCCTCACCGAAAAGCCTGCAAGGCCGCCGGGTGGCGACCAGTTTTCCGCAGATCACCCGTGACTGGCTGGCCCGGCACGGTGTTGAGGTGCATCTGGTTGAACTCTCCGGCAGCGTCGAGATCATGGTCGCCCTCGGAGTGGCCGATGCGGTGGTCGATCTGGTCGAGACTGGCAGCACGCTGGCGGCCAACCGGCTGCGGGTGCTGGAGGAAATCGGCCGCTATGAAACGGTGCTGGTGCAGAACTCCAGCGTGGTCGATCCCGACATGGCCGACCGGATCGTGCGGCGGCTGGAGGGGGTGGTGATCGCCCGCAGCTGGTCGCTGCTGGAGTACAATGTGCCTCGCAGCCGGCTGGCCGACGCCGAGACGATCACGCCCGGCTTCAACTCGCCGACCATCAGCTCGCTGGAGGATTCTGACTGGTGTTCAGTCAGGGCGATGGTTCGCCGGAAGGAGTCGCACGGCATCATGGAGCGGCTTGAGGCGATCGGGGCTTCGGCCATCATCGAAACCCAGATCGCCAACTGCCGGCTGTAGCTGTTCCAGCCGCTACGCCACGGGTAAAGGTCGGCCCGCGATCAGCCGGCCTCCACGAAAGGTGGCAACCACCTCGGTGTCGGCAGCGAACACGGCAGCCGCTGCCGCTTCGGCGGTCGATGGGATGGTGCCCGGCCGCAGCACGGCCAGATCGGCCGGTCGGCGCACGGCGATCCGCCCGGTGCAGCGTTCAAAGCCGAGCGCCCAGGCAGCTGTCCGGGTCGTCATCTGCAGGGCCTCCGCCGGTGAGACCAGGCCGGCTTCGATCAGGCAGCGGGCCTCCGCCCGAACCGACAGGTCGGGGTTGGATCCCCGCCCGTCGGTGCCCAGACAGACCCGCAGCCCCGCTGCCTGAAGG
The DNA here is from genome assembly GCA_937926325.1 of uncultured Planctomycetaceae bacterium. Lineage (GTDB taxonomy): Bacteria > Planctomycetota > Planctomycetia > Pirellulales > UBA1268 > UBA1268. The sequence continues at coordinate 2,816 of CALAZQ010000273.1, forward strand.
ACCGCCACCGGCGGAAGCCGGCCGGCCAGGGCGAGCGTGGTCCGCGGACAGATGACAACCGCCAGCCGCTGCCGGTGCCGGCTCAGCCGGGCCAGAGCGACTGGATCGTCAGGGAGATGGGTGCCGTGGACAACCAGCCCGCGGCCGGCTCGCGCGAGCAAAGAGATCCAGTCGGCGGTTGTGGCCAGCCTTGGCGGCGGCGACGGCCAGACGCCGAGCCGCTGGAACAGGTCTCGAAACGGGCCGGTCTGCTCGGCCAGCAGATCGGCCTCGTCCGCCGATTCCGCCAGGTGCATGGCCAGGGGAATGATTGACTGCCGGCTGCCGGTCCGGCTGCGGGCGAGCTGCCGAAGCCGTCTCGCAGCCTGAAGAGCGAGCTGCCCGATTGGCCACTGGGTGGAGTAGGGGGCGTGAGGAGACAGGCCGACCGCGACGCCGGCCCGGGAGAGTCGTTCGACCTCCCGCAACGCGGCGGTTATCTGCGTGGGCGGGGCCTCTGGTGTCAGCGGAGCCAGCCCCAGCAACTCGCGGAAGACCCGCAACCGGGGGCCCTGGCTGAGGCTGCGGGCGGGGATGGGGCCGGTGCTGATTTCGCCCACCGCGACCACGCCATCAGCCGCCGACTCCTGCAGGCCACGCTCGATCGCTGCCTCTCGTTCACCACTCTCAGCGGCCGGCTGCCGCCGCCGCCAGTCGACCACCCGCTCAATCCAGGCAGCTAGTCCACCCGCGGTGGTGAATGGCTGCTGAAGGGCCGAAAATTCAAGGTGGGTGTGGGCGTTGACCAGACCCGGGGTGATCACGGTGTCGCCCAGATCGAGCAACGGCGAGCGGTCGACGGCGGGTGGGCGACCGGAGCCGAAACCGGTCACTCTTCCACGATCCAGCTGCAGCCAGGCATGCTCGATCACGGGGCCGGCCACCGTCAGCAGCCAGTGGGCTCGCACCGTCAGCGGCTGCCGCGGTGCATCGGCTGCGATCGCTCCCAGTTGCCTGCTCACGGCGCCGCCGTCAGCACCGGCAGTTGGGGACCTGCGGGCTCAGCTGCGGCAGGGACCGCCAGCGACTCATCATCCTCGAACAGTTCGTAAAAGACGTTCCGCCGTCGGGGAATCCAGCCCAGCTCGGAGATGGCTGACCGCATTTCCTCGAGGGTGAGATGATGCACCGTTCCGGCGGCGCTGACCACATTCTCTTCAAGCATCAGGCTGCCCATGTCGTTGGCCCCGAAGAGGAGAGCCAGCTGGCCGATTTCCCGGCCCTGCGTCACCCAACTCGACTGGATGTTGGGAAAATTGTCGAGGTAGAGCCGGGCCACCGCCTGGGTCTTGAGATACTCAAACGAGCCGGCCGGTGGGATGTCATCCATCTCGGTGTTGTCGGGCTGGAACGACCAGCAGATGAAGGCGGTGAAGCCGCCGGTTTCGTCCTGCAGTTCCCGCAGCCGGTCGAGGTGCTCGATGCGTTCCGCCAGGGTTTCGATGTGCCCAAACATCATGGTGGCCGTGCTCTTGCCGCCGAGGGCATGCCACTGGCGATGCACCTCCAGCCAGTCGTCGGTCAGCACCTTGCCCCGGGTCATCGCCTGCCGCACCCGATCGACCAGAATCTCACCACCGCCCCCCGGTAGCGAGCCGAGGCCCGCAGCCGCCAGCCGCTCCAGCACCTCCGGCAAGGGCCGCTTGGCGACCTTCGTCAGATGATGGATTTCCGGTGGGGAAAAGCCGTGGATGTTGACGGCGGGAAAGTGAGCCTTGATGTCACGCAGCAGGTCTTCATACCACTCGAGTGTCAGCGTCGGATGCAGGCCGCCCTGCATCAGAATCTGGTCGCCGCCGATCGCGACTGTCTCTTCGATCTTCTTCAGCAGCACCTCCCGGGGAAGCACGTACCCCTCAGGGTGTTTCGGGCCGCGGTAGAAGGCACAGAAGTCGCAGACGGCTGTGCAGATGTTGGTGTAGTTGATGTTGCGATCGATGTTGTAGGTGCGGTAGGTCTCGGGATGCAGCCGCTGGGTCACCGCGTGGGCCGCCCGGCCGATCTGAGCCAGGTCGTGCGACTCGAGCAGTCGGACCGCGTCGTCGAAGCCCAGCCGGGTTCCGGCGGCAACATCATCGAGAACCTGCGACAGTCGGGCGTTCATCAGACTGAACCGGGGGCAAGAGAAGTGGGAGCTACGAAAGCACCGTTCAGATCGCGGCCGGCCGGGGCAAGGCCGAGTGAGCGGGCTTCGCGGTAAAACACCTGGAGGGCCTGCCGTTCCTGGGGCCCGAGATCGTAATGGAGGTTCTCACGCAGGTAGTCAAGGCATTGCGGTACAGTCAGGCCGTGGCCCGCCGCTTCGGCCGCAGCGATAGCTGCCAGGTTGGCCGTGCCGCGGTCGCGGGCGGCATCGAGGAGCCGGCCCACTTCGACCGCAGCGACGCCGGGTCGCGCCGCCCAGACGGCGAAGACGAAGGGCAGGCCGGTCGATCTGAACCATTCGTCACCCAGATCCCAGACCGCCTGAAAGCCTCCGCCGGTCGGACCAATCGCCCGGTCACCAATCAGCAGCACCGCGTCGGCAGAGGTCTGGTCGATCGTTGCCTGCAGCGGCAGTGTTTCCAGGCTGGGGGCAAGCCCGTACCGCTGGGCCAGCAGAATCCGGCAGAGGGCGACACTGGTTCGCGAGCCCTCATCGACGGCAATTGTGCGGACCCGCTCGGGACGGGTGCGGAAGAACAGCCGGACGCTCATGACCGGCCCTCGGCAGGCAATGCAGGCCTGGGAGATGATCCGGTAGCCCGTCTGCCGCCCGGTCGGAGCGGTTTGGCCGAGCCCCTGAAAGAGTTCGATCGTCGGAATGAGTCCGACGTCGAGATCACCCCGGGCAAGACGATCGGCGAGCCGGCTGGGAAGATCGTAGATGAGTTCCCCCGCCAGCCCGTAAATCAGCGGCCGCGTGTTGAGGTACTGCACCGCGCCGATCCGCGGGCCCCGGGAGGGAGGTTGTGACCCCTGAGGCTCACCGCACAAAGACCGGGAATGGCCGGGCGAACGAATCATCAACGGCGGCAAATGTTTTGGGGAACGGGGACAACCACGCCGCTTTAAGCATAGACAGCCACTTCCGGCGGGCCACTGGCGGCAGACTGGGGGGGCTGGGCAGCTTGTCGGCCCTTGCGGAGGTCCGAAAAACGCCGGAATGAGCCGGCGGCCAATCCTGTTCGGCACAAGAGGTGCTGCCTCAGATGACTCGTATTGGAGAGCTGGTTTTGAAAGGGGAACGCCGACTTCCAGCGTGGGTCGGGCTGAGATCCAGAACGGGTAGGCTCGGGGGTCGGCGAACGCTCGAGGAGCGTTGGGCGTATCCTCGCCCGGCGACGAGACTTTTGCCGCCCCCGAGCCGGCGATACACGCAGGCCGAATGCGGTCTAACCCGAGTAAGTCATGCCGAACAGGATTGGCCGGCGGCTATGGCTCCAGCCGGCGGAAGGCCCGCAGGCCGAAGGCCAGCGGCACGAAGGTCGCCACCAGGCCCAGGACCGCCACGACCCCGAGGCTGGTCGCGATGCCGAACTTACTGCTGACAAAGCCGAGAAAGTTCTCGCTCGGCATCTGCCCCATCGACCGTCGCAGCAGATTGAGGTGACTGGGCAGGGCGGTCGTCATGACGACCGCGATGATAAACAGTGCGCTCAGCACCAGGCTGAGGGTGCCGCCGAAGCCGGCGGCGATTTTTGCGGGTGACGACTCGCGGAGGTCGGGCATGCAGGCGCCGAGGCCGACGGCGATCCCCGACAGGCCGCTGCAGAGCATGCCGCAGCAGAAAAGATGAATCATTGTCGTGTTCTTGGGCACGTTCAGCATCGAGTCGCTGAGCATCACCAGCCCCAGGCAGGGCAGCAGGCCACCGCCAAAGGCAAACAGAAACTTCGACCAGACGATGTGGTCGCGGCTGACCGGCAGCAGGCCGAGAATCCAGAAGCGACGCCCTTCGAGGCTGATCGAGGGAAACACGAACCTGGTGGTGAAGGTCGAGAGAATCAGGCCGACCACGGCAAGGTTGAGATAGCCGATGATCGAGGCGTAGGCGTGGCTGTAATTGAACGATCGCAGGTTGAAAAAGTAGAGCCCGAGCAGGCCGAAGAAGATCATGAACTGCGACCACTGGGTGGCATCGCGGCGGAAAATCTGCAGATCCTTCACCAGCAGCAGCCGCAGCGGACTTCCCCAGCGGGGGCCACTGCGGGCCAGCAGGTTGTCGAACCAGCCGATCGCCCGCTGCCGCCGCCGCGGAATCTCAGCCTGGAGGTGACTGTAGCCGGCCCGGTAGCACCAGCGGGCCACCCAGCCGGCAACGAGGCTGAGCAGCAGGGCGTTGGCGATCAGGAGGCCGAGAAACTTCAGTGCCTCCAGCGTACTGGCCCAGCCCTGCTCGGCCGTTTCACCCCGGAGGGCACTGTCGAGCAGGCCGGACGACAGCCACCAACTGGGGAGGGCCGTCTGTTCGGTCATCGTCAGGCGTGAGAGCGTCTCCTCAAACCAGGCGACCGTCATCGTCTCGCTCTGGGTTGACTGGAGGGTCGACCAGACGGTCCAGATCAGCCCGAGCGACACGATCACGATCGAGATGCTGATGGCATGGACCCGAAGGCGGGGCAGGCCCGCGACGATCAGCATGCAGAGGATGCTGCCGATTGCCGCCGGGATCATCACGAACGAGACCATGAACGGCAGTAGCATGGCGAAGAAGGTCCAGGGGGCCTCCCGCACGATGCCATAGGAGACGAGCATCGGGCTGCCGAGCAGCACGAAGCCCCAGCTGGAGAACCAGAGGGCCTCCTGAAACTTGTGGGCGTGGATGGCCTCGGGCCGGAGGGGGCAGGTCAGTAGCAGCTTGGCCTCTTCAGAGGTGTAGAGGCTGCCATACATGAGAATGCCGGTGGAGAAAACCATCATCACCATCAACGACGAGAAAAAGGCGTTGAAGAGCAGTGAGATCACCTCGGCATGCATCGAGTCGATGAAGGTGAAGGCCTCGAAGAAGAGCCCGAAGAGGGCAACCCAGAAGATGACGCTCAGCGTCACGACCAACGCGAACCGTAGCCGGGCCTGGGTGAGCATCGTGCCGATCAGGTGGCCGGCGGTGGTGGCTCGCAGCCGCAGCAGCAGCCGGCTTTCCTGCTCGATTGAAAGCGGGTGGGTTGCGACGGTGGGAAAGCTGTCGGCGGCCATCAGTCCTCGCCTGCCAGGGTGGCCTCTCGGAGGGTGGCGCGAGAGGAGGTGAGTTCGAGGTAGAGATGCTCCAGGCTGGTCGCCTCGATCGCCATCTGCTCGCGGAGTTCCGCCACCGTGCCCAGGAACCGCAGCTGGCCTCGCACCATGATGCCCATTCGGTCGGCCATCTCCTCGGCCATCGCCAGGGTGTGGGTTGACATGAAGACAGTCATGCCTTCAGCCGTGCGGGCCTTCAGCAGGTCTTTGACAATCCGGACGCTGCGGGGGTCGAGGCCGACCATCGGTTCGTCGAGCACGATCACGTCGGGGTCATGGATGAAGGCGGCCGCAAAGACCAGCCGCTGCTTCATGCCGAGGGAGTAGTTCTCGGCGAGATCGTCGGCGAACTCCTGGAGCTCGAAGCATTCGATCTCCCGGTCGATCCGTTTTGCCGCGAGGTGCCGGGGAATGCCGTACATGTCGGCGATGAACCGCAGGAACTCGCGGGCGGTCAGCTTGTCGTAGAGGCAGGGCTCGTCGGGGACGTAGCCGAGGTGCATGTGAGCACCGCGGGCCTCGGTGACCAGATCATGACCGCAGACCCGGACATGTCCGTGCGAGGGGCGAAGCAGGCCGACGAGCATCTTGATGGTCGTGGTCTTCCCCGCCCCGTTCGGGCCGAGCAGCGCAAAGAGCTCGCCGCGGGGAATGGACAGGCTGAGGTCGTCAACGGCGGTTTTGGTGCCGTACCGGCGGGTGACATGGTCAAATTCAATCATCGGCGGCTCCGGCGGCAGGAGGAAACAGGTGCGGGTGAACCTGGCAGGCCAACGGTTATTCTTTTTTGACGGCTGCCGTCGTCGCGGTGGCCACGCCGCTGATTGGCGTTGACGACTGGCCAGGCAGCCGGTCGGGGGCATCGAGCGGCGGGAAGCCGGCGAACTGCTCGTCGTGGTCTTCCAAGCGAACAGCCATCAGTTCAGCCACGTCGTCGGGGCAGCGGACGAACTGTAGTTTCGAGCCGAGGATTACCGCTTCGTGCCGCAGCACGCGGCCCCGGGGCTCGACCCACATGCGGCTGCGGGGCGGGCGGTGATCGCTGGTGTCGCTGCGATAGTTGACGATGTCAGTGGTGACAAACTGACCGTCAAAGTGCAGCGTCTCTTGGCCGGCCACCTTCGCATGCAGGATTTCCATGGGCTTGTGCCCCGGCCGCAGGGGGCTGTAGATCGGCACCGTCCAGGTGCGGCCCTGATAGAGCCCGGGCATCATCGCCTGCGGTGAAAGTTCGTCGCCGATCGAGACACCGTCGGGAAGGTACCGGTCGGTTTCGTAATGGATGCCGCCGGCCTTCAGCGAAACCACCACCTTGTTGTCGTCTGCGATCGAACCCTCGAGCTTCACCCGCTGATCGGAGTCGGGCACCCGGACCAATGACTGAAACTGCCGCAGATGCCCGTAGCGGTCGATCTTCATCCTGCCGGCTGCTTCGAGCGTGATCGTGGGATGGGCCGCCAGCACGTTGCCGATGAAGATCTGGGCCCAGGCCGGCACAATCTCATCGACGGGCAGATGCTCGAGTCGTAGGTTTGAACGAACGATCAGGCCGCCGTCGCCGCTGTCCTCGGCCAGGCTGAGCGCCGATCCGACCGCCCGGTCGTTGAGCATGATCGTCCAGGCCACCGGCCGGGGCTGGCTGCCGGTGGTGTAGAAGGCTTGATAGCCCGGCGGGGTTCCGGGGTTGAGGGTCGGCAGAATTTTGCTGACAAACAGCCAGCCGTTGGCCACGGCGGCAGTCGCGAGAATCAGGACGGTGACCAATGGTCGCTGCATGCCCGATGCCTCCAAGAGCGGTGTTGGAAATTCCCAGAACCCATAGGATACCCGCTTGAAGGTGAGAGTTCTATGAATTGGCTGGCCGGAGGTCTGGCGTACCGTCGGCGGCACCTGGAGGCCAATTTATTCGAAGAAATGTGTGGTTCTGTCGTCCGAGGACAAGGTTTTTCCCGCCGCGGGCTGGGCTCTCAGGATTGGAGTTGTCAGCCGTCGGCTTGGGGTCATAAACTTTGGCCGTCAGCAGGGGCAGAACCAATCAGCTCGTCAGTGCGGCACGGTGCTGCGCTGCTCACAAAGGGCACATCGGCGAGCGGTAGGGTCACGGCATGATCGGTTGGCTGGAGGAACGCCGGGAGAACAAGCGATGAGCGACTCGGTCTATTACCACCAGGGCTGTCCTGTCTGCGGACGGATGCTGCGGATCGGCGTCCGGCTGCTGGGGCGGAGGGTCTATTGCCAGCACTGCGGCGGCGGGTTCCGGGCGACCGATCCCGACCTCGAGTCGGCGGCGGGTGCCGACTCGCAGACCGACCGGGTGGAACGACTGCTGGCTCGGGCCGCCGAAACCATCGCCCAGAGCGGAGAGACGAGCGACGAGGGCTGGCTTTCTGAACGACTGGGAGGGTTTGAGCTAGCTGCTGATGGAGCATCGTGACTGCTGGCCGATGCCGGTGCTGCCAGCTTTCGCTAGCAGTTGGTGGTGACTGCCTGGAGGGCTTCCCAATAGCCGGGAAATGTCTTGCCGACGCAGGCAGGGGCAAGAATGGTCACGCCGGGCGACCGCAGGCCGACCAATGCCAGGCTCATCGCCATCCGATGGTCGTCATAGGTGTGGATGGCTGCCGGCCGCAACGGAGCGGGCAGGATGGTCAACCCATCGGGCCGTTCTTCGATGGTCGCCCCGAGCCGCCGCAGTTCACGAGTCAGGTCGGCGATGCGGTCGGTTTCTTTGTCGCGAATGTGGGCGACGTTGCGGATGGTGGTCGGCCCCTCGGCAAACAATGCCACCGCAGCCAGGGTCATCACAGTGTCGCTGATGGCGTTCATGTCGACGTCGATGCCCCGTAGCGGTCCTCCTGTCACCGCAATTGAAGGTGAGGCTGAGCCAGGCTCTGGCCAGCGGACCGTACAGCCCATCTGTTCCAGCAGATCGCAGAAGGCGACGTCACCCTGCAGGCTGTCGCGACCGAGCCCAAGGATTTCGACAGTGCCACCGGTGATAGCGGCGACGGCGGCGAAATAGCTGGCCGCTGACGCATCGGGCTCAACAACATAGTCGCAGGCGGTGTAGCCGGTGGCTGCGATCTGCCAGTGGCGTTCATCCGGCAGGTCGCAGCGGCCCCCAAAAGCCTCCATCACCCGACGGGTGAGCGTCAGATAGGGGGTCGAGACCAGCGTGCCGGCCAGTTCGAGCGCCAGTCCCTGGGGCATGCAGGGAGCGGCGAGTGCCAGCCCACTGGCAAACTGACTGCTGGTATTGCCGGCGATGGTGACCGCGGCTGCGGTCACGCCGGTGGCGGTGACAGTGACCGGCGGGCACTCACCCGGGCTGCCCGCCTCGGCCTCGAGGCCAAGGGCCCGGAGGGCGGCCAGCAGATCGCCAATCGGACGCTGCCGCATCCGCGGCGTGCCGTCGAGCCGGTAGCGGCCGTGGCCGAGGCTGGTGAGGGCCGCCAGGAACCGCATGGTGGTGCCGCTGGCCTGGCAGTCGATGGCTGCCGTGGCAGCCGGAATCTCACCGCCACTGCCGGTCACGGTCAGGCGATGACCGGCCCAGTCGGCCTCGATTGCAAAGCCGAGGGCCGCGAGCCCGGCCACCATCACCCGGGTGTCGTCACTGTCGAGTATTCCCGTCAGCCGGCTGGTGCCCCGAGCCAGGGCCGCACAGATGACCGCCCGGTTGGTGATGCTCTTTGACCCCGGTGGGCGGATGCGGCCGCAGACGGGGCGGGCAACCGGTTCGATGGGGAGCTGATCGGGAAGGGACTGCTGCGGCATGGGATGATTATTGACTGGAGGGAAACGATCGAGGCTTCTGTACGTAATCGGGCCAGACGAGCGGTGGCGGCGGCGGCTGCGGGAAACGCCGCCAGCGGAGACAGTATCCTACCGACCCATTCCTTGTCGTGGCCGGAGACCCTGCTCATGCCCGAATCTCATCTGTCCGCTGCTGATTCCGCCGCGGGCGAACTGCAGCCCTATGAACTGACCATGCCACCGCTGGTGGTCTTCGGCCCCGGCCGGGTCGCCGAAGTCGGCCGCATGGCGGCGACGCTTGGTCAACGGGTCTGGCTGGTGACTGGCGGGGCCAGCTTTGCCAGCTGCGGCGCACGTGAGCCACTGCTGGCAGGGCTGGCTGAGGCGAAACTGCCGCATGAAGTGGTGGCCCGCTCCGCTGGAGAGCCGACAGTCGATCAGCTTGCTGCGGCCCTGGCCGCGTTGCCAGATGATCGCAGCGGCGTGGTCGTGGTGGCTGTCGGGGGTGGAGCCACGATCGATCTGGCGAAGGCGTTGGCTGCGCTGGCGACCAATGTTGACCCCTGTGACCTCATCGCCGCCGAGACGGCGGTGCTTGACCGGCTGGAAGGCGTCGGCCGCAGTCTGCCCATCCTCCAGCCCCCGCTGCCAGTGGTCGCGGTGCCAACCACGGCCGGAACCGGCGCTGAGGCCACCCGCAACGCGGTGATCTCCTGTCCACGCCGCCGGTTCAAGAAAAGCCTTCGCAGCCCGCTGATGGTGCCGCGGGCGGCGGTCCTTGACCCCACCCTGACTCGCTCGTGCAGCCGTCAGACCGTTGCGGCGGCCGGGCTCGACTGCCTGACACAGCTGATTGAGTCGTTCATCTCGCGGCGACGCTGGTCGCTGCCGCAGGCCCTGGTGCTCGAAGCCTTTCCCCGGGCATTTGCCGCCCTGCCGCGGGTGTTGGCCGATCCGGCAGACGACGCTGCCCGGGCGGCCCTGTTGCACGCAGCCTTTATCTCCGGGGTCAGCCTGGGCAACTCGGGCCTGGGCCTGGCACACGGCGTGGCGGCGGCACTGGGCGTGGAGTGCGGCACCCCGCACGGCCTGGCCTGTGCGGTGATGTTACCAGTGGCCCTACGGGTCAATCGGCAGGCGTCCGCAGCCGAGTTGGCCCGCCTTGACGCAACCCTTGGTGGGCCGCCGCTGCCGCCGCCTGAGGCTGCCAGCCGATTCATCGACCGGGTGGAGCAGCTCTGCAACCAGGCGGGCATTCCCCGGTCGCTCGCGGCTCTAGGCCTAGCCCGCGATCGGCTCGACTGGCTGGCAGAGCACTCGGGGGGCAACAGCATGCGGGGGAACCCGGTGCAGCTGCCGACCGCAGAACTCAGCCATCTGCTTGAATCGATCTATTGACCGCCGGGGCTGAATAGCACCGCCAGCCCGAGGCCGACGACGATCACAGCCAGGGCAACGAGGATCGCGATCAGGAGCGTGGTATCCGACCGGCGGCGGCGCTGCGGCTCGACCGGGTTGATCACGATGCCCGGGGCGGTTGCTGCCGACATCTGCGGCTGGTCCACCTGCAGCGAGAAATTGCCGGCCGGCTCAGCGGCGGCAGCGGCGGCCAGTGACCGTGGTGGCGGGGGCATGAAGAAGCGGCGGGCGGGCGGCACGTGTGGAGGCGTTGCTGGATTTATCATCAGTCTGCACTCCGGCTTTGTATTGCGGCTCCTACACGTCAGTCAGTGTTTTTCTTTTTAGGAAATTCAATCACGACCAGTTTTTCTGAAGCCGGATCGTAGGCATACTCCTGGTAGTAGGGCAGCATTGGAAGATGCAGGCCGTTAGGCTGACCAGGGCGGATGATCTCCTCAATAAAGCCGGAATACCCTTCCGGTTTTTCACCATGCTGGGCCAGATAGAGGCTCATTCGCTGTTCGACTGCCATGACTGCCAGTTTGCCGACACTTGTGCGATAGGCATCGGCAGCTACTTCAAGACCAGTGCCAGTGATTTCCATGCTGGCCGGAATGCCTCCGGCCGCCACCGCCTCGGCAAGTTCAAGCACATTTTGGGTCGTTTTGCCGATTGTCTTGCGTGTCGGCGTCTTCGATTTGGGGGTCGGACGATCGCCAGATTGGCAACCGAGTAAGCTGCTGCCGAGCATCACAAGCCAGAGGGCAAACCACCTTGAGGAGTCTGATCTTCGAAGCATCGGTCCTTCTTTCGCGGGGTTCTTCATCACTCACCAAAGAGCCTTGAGTTATCCACGGGTACAGGGTCGGGACATCAGCCTACAGCCGCTGCCAGACCGTCAATTCGGCCAGAGTGTGCTGATGCTTGCGGGCGGTTTCGCGGATGACAAAGGGAACATCCTGCCGGTGGTGCAGGCTGAAAGACCCTGCGACCGCTGCTGTCAGGCCTGTCA
>CALAZQ010000274.1 GCA_937926325.1 uncultured Planctomycetaceae bacterium
GTGACCAGCACCACGACCGATCCTTCCGGCCTCACCGGCTGGAGCCTGGCCCAGCTCGTGCGGGCCCTCGCCCACCGCAAGCCGGCCTTTCAGATTCCGCTGGGGGCCGGCGTGGCCGCTGGCGGCGGGAATCTGGCCGGTGTTGCCGCCAGTTGCAGCTGGCGGTTTGGGGCCCCCGGGGCAATCGTCGCGGCTGATCGCGGCGGCAGCGAGTTTGCGCCAGCTGAGGCCGATGCCGTGCGGCTGATCGACCGCGGTGAAGTTGACTGTGTGCTGGTAGTCGGCCGGCTCGCCCCACACCTCGAGGCGGCGCTGGCCAACGCCCAGACACCACCGACAGTGATTTACCTGACCGATGTCGCCCCGGCGACAGTCCACGACCGGGCGATCGTGCTAGCCGTCGCCAGCCTGCCCCACACGACAAGCGGTACCATGCTACGTGAAGACGGCCGGTTGATCACGCTTACGCCACGCGAACCTCCCCGCCAGCCAACCCTCCCCCAGATGATAAGTGCCATGGTCGTAGCGATTAATAAAGTCAAACAAGAAGACAGCCCTCCTCTTTCTCGAAGAAGCTCGTCTTGAAATGGAATGGGTGAGGGGCGTTGCCCATGCCAATCGAGCGGCGTTGGAAACGAAGCGCAGCCAGGATGGCGAAGCGATGTTTCCGTCGAGTGAGTGAAGGGCAGGATGCCCGAAGCGAACGTCCGGCGAGATGGCATGGGCAACGTCCCGGCGCGGCACAAACCACGCCCGAAAACACCCAAACAAACCCTTCTCAAAAAGAGAGGGAGAACGATCAGCATGCCCAACACCTTTGCAATGGGAAATACCCGTCAGCCCTTCAGCGAAGACAATACAACCAGCCACGAGCCGTTCGTGCTGGTCGGTGGCACCGTCCACGACCCGGCCACCGGCCGCGACGGCGTGGTCACCGACCTCTGGATCGAGTCGGGCCGGATCGTTGCGGCGCCGGCCGACGCCAGCCGCTTTCAGCAGGTAAACGCCGCGGGGCTGGTCGTCATGCCCGGGGGGGTCGATCTGCACAGTCATGTGGCCGGCCCCAAGGTCAACGCCGGCCGGCGGATCGCCCCGCAGCTGGCCCGTGGCCACCGGGCCAGCGACGCCCCCGCTGCCGTACCGACGATTCATGCCACCGGCTCGCTCTATGCCGCCCTCGGCTACACCACTGTCTTTGACGCCGCCATCGCCACTGGTGCCGCTGCCATCGCCAGCCTGGAACTTGCCGAACTGCCGATTCTCGACAAGGGTTTTTACCTGCTGGCCGCCGACGACGCCGAACTGCTCACCGCCCTCGACGGCAACGACCCGGCCACCATCAAGCGGTTGATCGGCGATGCCGTCGGCCGGGGCGGTGGCTGGGGCGTGAAGGTGGCCAACCCGGGCGGGCCAGCCTTCTGGAAGCAAAGCCGGGGGGATCATCGCGATCTCGACACGCCGCTGCCGGGCCTGTCCCTGACCGGCCGCAGCCTGCTTGAGCGGCTGGCCCGGGGCGTCGCGGCCGCCGGCCTGCCGCATCCCCTGCACATCCACACGGCCAACCTCGGGCTGCCCGGCAACTGGCGAACCCTGGCCGAGACGATGCAGACCCTCGACGGCATCCCGGCCCACCTGGCCCATGTACAGTTTCACAGCTATACCGGGGGCGACCTCGATGCCGACAGCTTTGGTTCCGGGGTGGCCGACCTGGCCGACTGGTTCAACGGCCATGAGGGCCTTACGCTCGACGTCGGGCAGGTGCTCTTTGGTGAGACGGTCGCCATGACCGGTGACTCGGCTGCCGCTGAACACCTCGCCCACACCACCGGCGTGCCCTGGCACTCCCACGACCTCTGGCTGGAGGGGGGCTGTGGCGTGCTGCCGATCGAATACAAAGAAAAGAGCCTGATCCATGCCTGGCAGTGGGCGATCGGCCTGGAGTGGTTTCTGTCGGTCACCGACCCCTGGCGGCTGGTCCTCTCGACCGATCACCCCAACGGGGCCCACTTCACCGCCTATCCGGTGCTGATGCAGCTGCTCGGTGACGCCGCCTTCCGGCGGGCGGCCTTTGAGCGGATACATCCGGCGGTCCGCAAGCGGTCGCCGCTGGCTGGCCTCGACCGGGAATATTCCCTGCAGGAGCTTTGCATCATCACCCGGGCCGCCCCCGCCCGGATTGCCGGCCTGCCGCAGAAGGGACAGCTCGGCATCGGCGCCGACGCCGACATCACCCTCTACCGGCCCAGCCCCGATCTGGCCGCGATGTTCGCGATGCCGGCTGCCGTCTACAAGGCGGGGCAGCTCGTGGCCGAGAACGGCCATTGTCGGGCCACCCCTATCGGCCGTCAGCTCAGGGCGATTGGTTCAGACTGAGACCAGCTGTCGGACCACCGACTGCAGCCACCAGGGCGGCGGCCGATGCCTGCGGGTCAAACCACTCGGCCACCCGGCGGCGGCCGGCGGCGGTGCAGGCGGCGGCGAGGTCGCGGTCTTCCAGCAACTGGATCGCCCGCCGGGCGAACTCGCTTTCAGGGACTGCCGGCACCAGCCGGCCAGCGTCGCCATCACCAATCACGGCCCTGCTCTCCGGGGTATCGATGGCCACCAGCGGAATCCCGTGGGCCAGCCCCTCGAGCAGACAACCGCCGAGGGCCACCCGGCCCGACTGCATGATCAACTCGACCTGCGGCAGCAGCTCAGGCAGGCAGTCGAGCCGATCAAAGAAATGCACCCGGTCAGCAAGCTCCTGAATCCGGGCCCGGCGGGCCAGCCGCCGGGCAAGCGGGCCGGCACCGACAATGACATGGTCGAGGTCGTCGCGGGCCACGCCCATCTGGTCGATCGCCCAGAGCAGTTGCTCAAGCCGCGAAGCGGCAACCAGCGGCGCGACCGTGAGGGTCCAGCGGTTGGCTGGGGCAAGCCCGAGTGCTGTAGCCAGCTGCTCCCGCCCGCCCGCCGCCGCAAAGGCAGCCGCCGCGGGCGGCACGACGACAGCCTGTCCATGACCACCCTGCCCCGCGCAGCCCTCTGCCACCGCCGCATCGGTCGCCAGAATCTTGTCAGCTGCCTGCACAGCGACCTGCTCAGGAGCCGACCGCGGCGGCTGGGCAAGCCACTGGAAATGCCGCCAGCTGCCCAGGCCAAGCCGACGACACACCAGCCGGGCCGCGGCAACCGGAACTGCCACCTGCCGCCCCCACGCCAGCACCACCGCTGGCTGCAGCCGCCGACTGAACTGGAAAAGACGGGGCACGACTGCGGCGTCGATAGCCGGCCGTCGCCCCAGTCGGCTCACCGTCACGCCAATTGGCTCCAGCCGATCGGCCAGGCTCCCGCCAGTGGTGAGCACCGCCACGTGCACCCGCCAGCCGGCCTGCTGCAGCGCCGCTGCAGCGAGTTCCAGCTGCCGGCCGCTGCCAACCGCGTGATGATCGGGCGAGACCAACAGCAGATCGGCGGTAGGGCTGGGCATCGGCTGGACAACACGAGAAGTGACGCGGTTCACTCGGTGGCCGCGGCAGTGGGCCTGCCGCCCAGCCCGTCCGCGTCAGCCGGGTCGAGGATGCAGATCTCCGGCAGATTCCGCCAGGCACCGTCGTGGTCAAGACCATAGCCAACCACAAAGGCATCGGGAATGTCGAATCCAACATAGTCGGGCCGCATCGCCACCTCGGTCCGGGCCGGTTTCCGCAGCAGCACCAGGGTCCGCACCGAGGCCGCCCCGTGCTCATGCAGTGAGGTAACCAGTGCCTCGAGGGTGCGGCCGGTGTCAAAGATGTCATCGACCAGCAGCACGTCACGACCCGTCAGGTCGGGCAGCAGATCGAGCCGGAGGTCGAGCCGGCCGGGGCTCGTGGCGGCGCCACGATAGCTGCTGGCCCAAACCATGCCGACCTCGACCGGCCCGTCGAGCCGCCGCAACAGATCGGCCACCAGCACGATGCTGCCGGTCAGGACGCCGATCACCGTCAGCGGCTTCGCCCCACAGTCCTGCCGGACGTCAGCCGCCAGGCGGTCGATGCCGGCGGCCAGTTCGTCCCGCGACAACAGCCGCTTCATCTCTCGTCTCCTTCCGTGCCGGGCTGACAGTGTTCGGCCCTGCCAGCGGCTGCTACAACGCAGGCTGACACGCCTTTCCCGCCTTCAACAGTCTCCATGTCATCCCCAACTTTGGCCGGCTGGTCAACCATCGACGTTGCCGGCCATGCCTGCGACCTGTTTCAGCCTGCAACCGTCGCGGCAAACGCCCGGTGTCTGGTCTACCTGCACGACCTGGCGGGCCGGCCGCCCCAGACCCTGCCGGCAGTTCAGGCGGCAGTCGAAGCGACGGGGCTGCCGCTGCTGGCCCCCCGGACCGGCCGCTCCTGGTGGCTGCAGCAGAAGGTGGCGCGATTCGACCACAAACGGACGCCAGAGGACTTTCTGCTCGGGCCCGTGCTCGAGGAGTGCCGGCGGAGGTTTGCGGCGGGACCGGGAGGTGTCGGCTTGTTTGGCGTGGAGATGGGGGGCCAGGGGGCGTTGCGGCTGGCCTATCGCCACCCCGGCAGCTTTCCGGTAGCAGCCGCGATCAATCCCGCGATCGATTTTCAGCTCGGCATGCGGCACGGGCATGACTGGGACGACGGCGAACTGTTCGACACCCTCTGGGAGATCTTTCCTGACGTCGAACAGGCCCGGCAGGAGACCGCCATCCTGCACGTGCATCCCCTCAACTGGCCGCGGCATCAGTGGTTCGCCAGCGACCCCACCGACCGCCGCTGGCGAGACGGGGCCGAGCGGCTCGACAGCAAGCTGATCGCCCTCGGCATTCCCCACACGGTTATGTTCGACCAGCCGACCGACAGTGACTTTATGACCGCCGCCGCCGCGGCGGCCGTGCAGTTCGTGGTCAACGCCCTCGCTGCCGAGTCACGCCGCGTGGTGTGACTGTCGCTGCTTCTTTTTGTTTTTGGTGCCCCACCAGCAGGCTCAGCGGCGGCTCAAAATGGTGCATTCGGCAGGCTGCCGCCGCCGAGTTGGTCGAAGTCGAGGTAGCGGGCATCCTGCACATCGACCCGGTTGTGCTGCCGCCAGTAGAGGATCTTGCCGGCGGAGGCGGTTGAGGTCGGGCCACCGATTCGCTCCTGCCGGTACAGCTGGGCATCGGTGCGGCCGTCCCCTTCGAAGACCAGCAGATCCTTCAGCTCGCTGTAGCTCAGCCGGGCACTGCGGGCAGTGAACCCGGAACCTTCCACCAGCACATTGCCGCCGGCCGACAACTCGATGGCCCGTCGCGGCTGCCCCGGCACCGGTGGCGTCTGCCCGACGCCGAGCACATCGCTGGTGACCGCCACCACCCCTTCGGCGAGGCCGTTCGGGCTGTGCAGGTCGAGGCTGTCTTCCCAGGTCGGCACCGGCCCCCAGATTGTCTCCACCCGCTGCTGGAACTCCATCTGCCGGCGGGTCAGGTTGCCGGTGAAGCCTCGCTGAAAATCGACCCCCAGGTAGGTGAGGCCCGGCTTTTTCTCTGGCGTCGCAGCGGCGGGCGGCGGCGGGGTTGGGCCGCCCGGCAAGGCCGGCGTGCCCAGCGGCAGGCTGCCGTCGCCCCGCCGGGTGCTGGTCAGCCGCCCTGGCCCGGTGCCCCGCACATCGCCGGTGAGCCGGTCGAAGAACAGGTCGCGGACGAAGAGTTGTTCGTGGGAAACCAGCAGGCCGTCGTCGTCGGCCTGCGTACGGCTGATGATCCGCACACCGTTGCCGCAGGCGATCCGGGCGATGTCGTTCTGGGTCTGGGCTGGCGGCTGGGGCTGACGCTGGCGGCTGAAGTCGATCGGCTGGCTGAAGACACAGTCGAGTGAGCCCGCCTTCAGTTCGGTGCCACCAGTGCCGGTTTCGACGCGGTCAACGAAGCGGGCGGTCTGGCCGTCGAAGTCCATCCGGCCCTGCCAGGTGATCGCCAACGGCTCATTGCTGGCAGCCGCCGACGGCACTGGCTGACGCGGTGCCCGGCCGCTGATCAGGCCGAGGTCGCCAAGCCCGGCACCGCCGGCGGCAGGCACGGTCAGCCGGCCCCCGCCATCGACCGCCACCCGGTTTCGCCCTCGATCGAACTCGATCAGCGGGCCCTCCAGATTGAGCCGGGAGCTGCGGACCTCAGCCGGACGCCCCGAGATGATGGCCCTCGCGTCGAACCGGGTTGGCCGGGTGATCTGCAACTGGTCGCCCCGGATATCAAAGCCATCGGCGTCGGCAGCGTTGGCTGCCGGCTGCTCGATCAGCTGGACCTGCCCCTCCAGGGAAAGCTCTTCCAGATTGTGCTGGCCGGCCGCCAGTAGCACCTGGCCGCGAATCAGATCGCCACTGGCCAGCAGCTTGCGATCGACCGGTAGCGGTGGCCGGATGGCAGGAATTGGCCGCCGCTGCGGCCTGCCGCGAGGCTGGGGCGGCTGCGGAGACGCAGCTGTAGCGACTGCGGCAGCCGGCTTGCCGGCGGCTGGTGCTGGCGGGGCGGCGGAGGGCTCGGAGGCTTTGGCCTGATCTGGCTTAAACCACAACTCCATCCGATCGGTGCGGGCGGCCACCTCGGCCGCATCGACTTCCACCACGCCGCGGACCAGCAGCCGCTGCGGCTGCAGGGCCGCCATGTTCGGCACGCCGGTGCCCCGGGCAGTGGCCGCCGCACCGGGACGCTGGCTGAACCAGAGATGCATCTCAGCCCCGGTCAGCCGGCCCTGCAGATCGACCGCCACCTCGGCTTGGCCGGTCAATGAGGCGACGTGCCCACTCCCGTCGGGGCGAACCCGCAGGCTTTTCTGCCAGCGTGTTTCGACGGCGGGAGGCCGCTGGCCCAGGGCCCGCAGCCAGCCCGGCCCGGCGGCCAGCAGGCTGCCCGGGCCGCCATCGGCCCCGGGGGTGTAGTCGAGCGAGGCCGTCTCCAACTCCAGCCCGATGGCAGTCACAGCCACCGGATCATCGCCGTCGAGGCGAATCCGCCGGGTCTGCACCTCATACCCCAGCCGCCCGGTTCGGACCTCAACATTGTTGCCGCCGCTGCGGACGATCGTCGGCGCACCACTGGCCTGAATTTCGACCACCTGCAGACCGCCGTCAGACGTGTCGGCCGGTGCATCCGGCTCGCCGAGAATGATCGCCAGCACGTCGCAGGTGAGCTGATCGCCCCCCTGCTCAAGCTCTCCCCGCTTGACTTCAACCGCATCCTCAAGCGTGATAATGTTGGCCGACAGATTCGTCGTGAGACTCCCGGCGCAGGTCACGTGGACCGGCAGCTCGGCAGCCGGTTCCTCAGCGGTGCCGGCCGGCGCTGCTCCGGGCAGGACGCCGGCCGCCATTCCCTCCAGCCGCAGTTCCACCTCGCGTTCCAGCTGCACCGTATCGACCCCGCCGATGTTGGGCCCCTGTCCCGAGCCGCCCGGCTGCGGCAGCAGCATCGCCACCAGCCCGCGGCCGCGACCGATCGACCGGCCATAGCGAAACTCAACCCGCTCGTTGGTGCGAATCTCGTATTCGTCGAGCTCGAGGTCGCGGGTCACCACCTCGATGTCATCCCCCGCCCCGGCCGCACTCGGGGTACCCCGGACGGTCACCTGCCCCCGCAGGCTGCCGCCGACCAGCCGCGACAGCCGGCCGGCCCGCAGGTCGAGTGGTTCGGCAAACTCCAGCACCGCCCCCTGCGGCGCCCGCATCACCAGCGTCCGGCCCGCCTCGTCGGTTGCCTGCCGCTGGTCATCGGGCAGGACGACCAGCGTGCAGGGCACCAGGTTCACCCGGCCATCAGGCAGCGAGTGATACTGCTTGAACATCAGCCGCATGCCCCGACTCTCGAGGATGATCGGCTGATCGAGTTCCCACGAGCCGGGCGGAAAAAGCTCTCGCACCGCATCGAGCCGTCGATCGGCTCGGGCCCGGATGGCGGCTGCCTGCTCGGGGGTCAGTTCGGCGACGCCGGCCGCCTCGCGGTAGCGGGGCTCGACCCAGGGCACGATGGCCAGCCGATAGAGCCCCGCCGTGGCCAGCACGACCAGGAACACCCGCACGGTTCGTCCAAGTCGCTGCTCCATCAGGCGATTCCGTCACCCCGGTAGCTGGCGATGAGGTCGTCCCAGCAGCCGCGGGCCTTCAGGAGCTGTTCGATGAGTTCCCGGACGGCCCCCCGACCACCCCGCAGGCGGGTGACCAGCCCGGCAGCCGCACAGAGTTCCGGGCAGGCATCGGCCACCGCCACCCCCAGCCCCACGCGGCTGACGACCGGCAGGTCGGGCAGGTCGTCGCCAACGTACGCAACCGCCTGCCAGTCGAGGCCGCAGGCTGCCAGCAGTTCGGCCACCACCGCCAGCTTGTCGCCCACCCCCTGGCGAACGAAGTCGATGCCGAGCTCGCGGGCCCGCCAGGCAACCACCCGGCTGGAGCGGCCGGTGACGATCCCCACCTGCCCGCCAGCCCGCTGCCAGAGCTTGATGCCAAGCCCGTCACGAATGTTGAAGGTCTTCTGCTCGATGCCGTCCTCGGTCCAGGTGACGCCACCGTCGGTCAGCACGCCGTCGCAATCGAGCAGCAGCAGCCGGATCTTGGCCAGCACCGCCAGGGGCGGCTGACGGGCATCGGCAGGCTGATTCGGGCCGCTGGGCATCGGCGTCTCCGGCAGAGGGGCTGCGGGCGGCCGACCCGCGGACTGCTTAGGCGGCGGTGCGGGCCGACGGCTGGCTCTCCGGCGCGGCTTCGGCGGCAGACAGGTCGACCCCGACCAGGTCGACGATGTCGAGGAGACCGTGGGGGCGGCCATCCTCGTCGAGCACCGGCAGCTCGCTCAGCCGCCGGCTCTCGAGCAGACCGATCGCTTCTTCCAGCCGGCTGCCGATCCGGGCGGCGGCGGGCTGGCTGGTCATCACCTCGCCGATCGGTCGGTCGAGGGCGTCATCATGCCGGTGCTCAAACAGCCGGGCCAGATCGCTGTCGGTGAAGATGCCGGCCAGCCGGCCGTCGGCGGCGATGATCATCACCGCGCCGGTTCGCCGGTTGGGCAACGGCCGGGCAAAGACCTGCCGCACGGTCTCAGTAGGGGTGGCGGTTCGGCAGCGATCGAGCGGCCGCATCGCCTGCTCGACCCGCAGCAACCGCATGCCGAGACTGCCGCCGGGGTGCCGGGCGGCAAAGTCGGCATGGCTGAAGCCCCGCAGGCTGCTGACGACCAGCGCCAGGCTGTCACCCAGGGCCAGCATCACCGTGGTGCTGGTGCTCGGGGCCACGCCCAGGGGGTCGGCCTCGGCCAGCTTGCCGGTCGCCACCACAACAGCGGCGGCCCGACCGAGCGTGCTGTCAGGCCGGCCGGTGAGGGCGATCAGCGGAATGCCGCGGGCCTCGAGGTGTGGCAGAATCTGGGTCAGTTCACCGGTCTCACCCGACTGCGAGATGGCCAGCACGAGGTCGTCGCTCCGCAGGGCGCCGAGATCGCCATGCATCGCTTCGGCCGGATGCAGAAAATGACTCGGGGTGCCGGTCGAGGCGAGGGTGGCTGACAGCTTGCGGCCGATCAGGCCAGCCTTGCCCATGCCGGTCACAACCACGCTGCCGGTGCACCGCTGCAGCAGCCGCACCGCCCGGCTGAACGGGGCAGCCAGGCTGCCGGCGGCGGCGAGGATTGCCTCGCCCTCCGCCCGTAGCACCTGCCGGCCCTGCTCAATCAACGCCGCATCGTTCGGTTCGGCCACTGCATCCTCCAGTCCGTGAAGCCACGCCGACGGGCGGCGGGGCCGGGGACTATAGGACGACTGGGGGGCCCGGCACAACGGCCATTTCAGCCGTAGCGTTTGGCCATTTCTTCGAGCGAAACCACCGGCACCTTGCCGGCGTTGCCCGCCTGGCCGAACTGCACCATCCGCTCGGCGCAGACCTTCTGCATGGCCGCCCGGGCCGGCTTCAGGTAGTCGCGGGGGTCAAACTTTTCCGGGGTCTCCCACAGCACCTTGCGGATCGCCCCGGTGATGGCCATCCGGCAGTCGGTGTCGACGTTGATCTTGCGGACACCATGCTTGATGCCCCGCTGGATCTCCTCGACCGGCACGCCGTAGGTCTGCGGCATCTTGCCGCCGTACTTGTTGATGATGTCCTGCAGTTCCTGCGGCACGCTCGACGAACCGTGCATCACCAGGTGGCAGTTGGGCAGTCTGGCATGGATCTCTTCGATCCGCTTCATCGCCAGCACGTCGCCGTCGGGCTTGCGGCTGAACTTGTACGCCCCATGGCTGGTGCCGATCGCCACAGCGAGGGCATCGACGCCGGTCGCCTCGACAAACCGGGCCGCCTCATCCGGATCGGTCAGCAGCTGGTCATGTGACAGCACGCCTTCGGCTCCGTGGCCGTCCTCGGCCTCGCCCTGACCGCTCTCAAGTGAGCCGAGGCAACCCAGCTCACCCTCGACCGAGACCCCGCGGGCATGGGCCTGTTTCACCACCTCGGCGGTCACCTGCACGTTGTAATCGAAGTCGGCCGGGGTCTTGCCATCCTCCTTGAGCGACCCGTCCATCATCACGCTGGTAAAGCCGTTGTCGATGGCACTGGCGCAGGTGGCGGGTGAGTTGCCATGATCCTGGTGCATGGCGACCGGGATGCCGGGGTAGAGTTCGGCGGCGGCGAGCATCAGGTGCCGCAGGTAGTTGTCCTGGCTGTAGGACCGGGCCCCCCGGGAGGCCTGAACGATGACCGGAGAATCGGTCTCCTTCGCCGCCTCCATGATCGCCTGGATCTGCTCCATGTTGTTGACATTAAAGGCGGCCAGGCCGTAACCGTTCTCGGCGGCGTGGTCGAGCAGGCTGCGAAGGGGAACCAGCGGCATGGGTGGGGTCTCCGTCGGCGGGGTGAGGGGTTCCGGTCAAGTTGCCAGAGCATACGGGATCGGACGGCGTGCTAAAATCCCCTCAGCCGGTTCCGCCTGATGGCTGCCGGGAGGAACCGCATGGATTTGCAGCCGAGCACCGATCCGCTGAAGAGTCTGCTCTACGTCACCGGCGGCTGGATCTGCGTGGGGTTTGCCGTGATCGGGGCGATTCTGCCACTGCTGCCGACCACGCCTTTCCTGCTGCTGGCCAGCTGGTGCTTCTATCGGGGCTCACCCCGGATCCATGCCTGGCTGCACCGTTCCCGCTGGTTCGGGCCAACCCTGGACGACTGGCAGCAGTATCGCGGCATCCGGCGAACGGTAAAGTATCGAACAATCGGGCTGGTGGTGGCGGTCGTCATCTGCAGCCTGCTGCTCAACAGCCTGCCTTGGTGGCTGAAGTATGTCGCCCTCGCCGCTGTCGGCATCGGACTCTACGTGATTGCCACCGTGCCCACCCTGCCCGACGACACCCCGCGGGCCCCGCGGACAATCATCACCGAGTAACGGCGGTCATCCCGAAGACATCGTCTGGCAGCAGAAAAAATCCTCATCAACCAGTACAACTTCGGCGGGGATTCATTTCGCCCGCTGCTTCTCGGAGGATGCTGCCGTGAAACCTGCCCATGCCGTCTGGGCCCTCGTCGGGCTACTGATCGTGGCCCATCAGGATGTCTGGTTCTGGGATGACGCCCGATTGGTCTTCGGCTTTCTGCCGATCACCCTGGCCTACCATGCCGGCATCTCGCTGGCTGCCGCGGGTACCTGGTACCTCGCCACCCTCTTCTGCTGGCCGATCGATGAGGCCACGCCACCCGCCACGAAAGAGGAGCGGGCATGACCCAGCTGCTGATCATCTGTGGGTATCTCGGCCTGTTGCTGCTGCTGGGCATCGGAGCCAGCCGGCTGTTCCGGGGGACCAGCCAGGACTACATGCTGGCCAGCCACTCGATCGGTCCGTTCCTGCTGCTGATGTCGATCTTCGGCACGACGATGACCGCCTTTGCGCTGGTCGGCTCGACCGGCGAGTCGTTCAAGGAGGGGGTCGGCGTCTACGGCATGCTCGCCAGTTCCAGCGGCATCATCCATTCGCTTTGTTTCTTCCTGCTGGGTGTCAAGGTCTGGAAACTCGGCAAGGCGTATGGCTATCGCACCCAGGTGCAGTTCTTCCGCGACCGGCTGGAAAGCCGCTGGATTGGCCTGGTGCTCTTCCCGGTGCTGGTCGGCCTCGTGATTCCCTATCTGCTGATCGGGGTGATGGCCTCCGGCACGGTCATCAACAAAGTGACTGCCGGTCGGATTGCCGAGGGCAAGGTGGTCGGCGGCACCTTTGCGGAGGGCACGTTCCCAGCGTTCCTCGAGCGGGGCCCGAACCCGAAGGCACCCGATCAGCCGCCGAGCTTTCTCTATGGCTCGCAGGGGGGCGTGCCCAAGCCGCTGGCCTCACTGGCCATCTGCGGCATCGTGCTGATTTATGTGTTTATGGGCGGCATGCGGGGCACCGCCTGGGCCAACACCTTCCAGACGATTGTTTTCATGGTCTTGGGGTTAATCACCTTCGTGGTGATCGCCTGGAAGCTGGGCGGGCAGGAAAGCTTCTGGGCCAGCCTTCAGGCCGCCAGTGCCGCCATTCCCCGCGAGAAGCTCACCCGGCTGCACATCCCACCGGAAAAGTTTCTCACCTACATGTTTGTGCCCCTGAGCGTCGGCATGTTTCCGCATCTGTTCCAGCACTGGCTCACTGCCCGCAGTGCGAACAGCTTCAAACTGCCGGTGGTGGCCCACCCGCTGTTCATCGCCATCGTCTGGGTGCCTTGCGTGCTGATCGGGGCCTGGGCCACCAGCGACCTGATTACGATTCCTCCCCCGGTGGCGGCCAACCCCAACGCCGTCCTCCCCTTCCTCGTGCAGAAGCTGGCCGGGCCGGTGCTGGGTGGGTTTCTGACCGCCGGCATTCTGGCGGCAATCATGTCTTCACTCGACAGTCAGTTTCTCTGCCTCGGCACCATGTTCACCGAGGATGTGGTGCAGCCGCTGCGGGGCAGCCGGCGGCTGTCGGACCGGCATGAACTGCTGGTCGCCCGGGGCTTCATCATCGCCATCGTGGCGGTGACCTACGGCCTGAGCCTGCTCGAGCCGCGGCGGGTGTTCACGCTGGGCGTCTGGTGCTTCAGCGGCTTTTCCAGTCTCTTCCCGCTGATCCTCGCCGCCCTCTACTGGCCTCGGCTCACCAAAGCGGGGGCCTACGCCTGCGTGCTGGCGGCCGCCGGCAGCTGGCTCTGGCTGTTTGCCGCTTCTGACTTTGCCGGCCGTCCCAACTTCACCGTCGACATCCCCGTACCGACGGCGATTGACGCCGATGGTGCCTGGCAACTCATGCCGGTCGCCGCGATGATCGCTGCCTCGACGGCAGCAGTCATCATCGTGTCGCTGCTGACCAAGCCACCGAGCCGGCCGACGCTGCAACGGTTCTTTCCGTCACGGGCCGATTGACGGCGGGCACTTGGCCAGAAAGTCGCGGGGACCGCGGGTGGTGTAGTAGGGGTAGGCGACCGCACCGCTCGGAGGCCCCGGCGGACAGGTGGCGCCGTAGTCCGACCCGCAGAGTTCGCAGTCTTCTTCGGGTGTCAGGTGATGCTTGGCCAGCCCACCGTAGCGGCCGACATGCCGCTGCCGACAGCGGCCATCGGCGCAGTCGTTGCAGTCGGCAGAACGGCACTGGCCGAGCCGGCAGCGACCGTCCTGACAGCCGGTCGGGCAGACCCCGCTCTGGCAGTCGTGACAGGGAGCCTCACACTGGTCGCAGCCATCCTCACAGCCGGCTGGACAGCCGCCGGGGTGACGGTGCGAGTAGGGGCCATCGGCGTTGAGCAGAAAAAGTCGGTCGATGATTGAGCAGCCGCTGGCCGTTCCCAGCACCGCGACGGCAAGCAGGCAGGCGGAAAGGTGTCTCATGGGTCTCGGTATCCTGGGCGGTTTCGGCCATCTGGCCGGTCGTCAGCGGCACACCGGGTGCCGCCACCAGCGGCCACATCGGCGACCACCATCTCAGGTATCGGTCGAATCGGTTCGACCGGTTGAGAAAACCCTGCCGGTTTTGCGTCGGCTGGCTGCACGGAAAGCCCGGGCTTCGTGCCCGGCTTTCCTTGGGGCAACAGCAAGCAAAGCCGAGGTTTGCCTGCTGCCGCCGGTGCTGATTGGCGGCATCCTGCCACCGGGTGGGTTCCGCCGTAAGAGCCCCGGAGGTTATTCGCACGCTTCACGCGGGACGAGGCGAGGGGACGGTGAATGCTCGAGGAGCGTTGGGCGTATCCTCGCCCGGCGACGAGACCTTCAC
>CALAZQ010000275.1 GCA_937926325.1 uncultured Planctomycetaceae bacterium
TCCGGCGAGATGGCATGGGCAATGCCCCGTCACTCCACAAACAACCCACGCCCTTCCCGACGTATCGAGCGGGGCAGGGCGATGATTCCGCTGGTCACGCTGACCACCGACTTCGGCACCGCCAGTGGCTATGTGGCCGAGATGAAGGGGGCCTTCTTTCGCCGGCTGCTCACCGCGGGGCAGGGCAGAGGGGAAGCAGCGGCCAACGCTTGCCAGCTCGTCGACCTGGCCCACGATCTACCGCCGCATGACGTCGCGGCTGCCGCTTGGTTTGTCGCCAGCAGCTGTTTTGGTTTTCCCGCTGGCACGCTCCATGTGCTAGTCATCGACCCCGGGGTCGGCACCGATCGGCCGATTGTCTGGGCCGAGATCGGCGACCAGCAGTTCCTCGCCCCCGACAACGGCCTGTTGTCACTCGCAGCCGCCCGGCACGGTCTGCGGCGGGCCAGGCAGGTGCCCGTGCCGGCTGCCGCCGCAGCCACCTTCCATGGCCGGGATGTCTTTGCGCCGACGGCCGCGAATCTCGTGGCCGGAGCTGACTCGACGCTGGGCAGCCCACTAGACGACCTGGTCAGCCTGCCCTGGCCGCAGCCCCAAGAGACATCGGCAGGCCTCTGCGGCGAGGTCATCCACGTCGATCACTTCGGCAATCTGATTACGAACCTGCCCGACAGCCTGCTGCCCCGCCTGCAGGCCGCCGGCCAGATCGACTGCGGCGGCACGACGATCGATCAGGTGGTCAACACCTACGCTGAAGCAACGCTAGGCAGCCTGGTGGCCCTGGCCGGCTCGCAGGGATTTTTGGAGGTTGCCGTTGTCGCCGGCCGCGCCGATCAGCGGCTTGCCGCCGGGCGGGGAACACCTGTCAGGCTTGCGTGAGGGAATGACTCGGGGTGACCCCCGAAGGCTGAGCAGATGAATGAATGCCGTCGGCTACTGCTGCCCACCTGCGGGGGCGTCGATCCGAAACGCCGTGATGCCCGACCGGGCCGTCGCCCCGCGGAGGGTCAGCCGATGCTGCTCGTTGCTGCAATGCTGCACGAGGACCGTCTCAGTGCCCGGCGGCTGCGGCTCATACGCTGATACGAACTGTGGATAGGTTTTCCACGTCACCTGAAAACCAGCGGGGAGTTCGAGTTTTTTGTACTGCAGGCACCAGGCCAGGTGCCAGTCAGCCGGCTCAATCACCACCCGGCCCGACCGCGAAACGAATCGCTCGTCGCTCAAGCCTTCGCCATCAGCACCGGTCACCGACCCCTCAACACGAAAGCGAACCCGCTTGCCGTCAGCACTGGACTCCGGCAGGCAGGTGAGTGTCCAGTCCTCTGCAACCGGCGGCTGCTCAAACGACACCTGCTTGATCGCCGGCATCCACATCTGCGGTGCCTTGCTCGGCCGGCTGACGGCCCAGCACGCACGGCGGCCCGCCAAAGGCTCATCGTCAAGGAGCACCTCGACTGTCGCACTGCCGCCATCACCAGCGATCGCCACCACTCGATTCCCCGTGAATGGCAGGGTGAGGCTGCCGTCAGCCTGCCGCTGGATCACCGGGGCATTACTGGCAATGCTGGTCACCGTTCCGGCCTGTGGCGTCGTTTTCAGCCCCGGCACGGCCAGCAACTCCGGCGCGATGCAGTCAGCCAGCAGTTTCACGCCATCATCGTTGAGATGCACTGAGTCCCGTAGCAGGGCGGTCGGCTCAAGGCTGTTTTCTTTGAGGTGGGCAATCCACTTCTTTCGCACATCGATCAGCATGCAGTCATACCGCTTGGCAATGTCACGGATTGCCTCAATGCGGGCATCCTGATCAGGATTTTTGTCAAGCGTGTCGCGAGCATTGAGATGGCTGGTCCAGAGGACAATCTCAGCCGTCGTGCGGCGACGGACGCTCCGGATGATCTCTTCGTATTTGTCGACCGGTCCGTACACATGGAAGACCAGCAGGTCGGGATACCAGGGGTAGAGGTCATGCTCCGCAGTCCGAATGAGCGATGGGGATGTGAACCCGCCAATGGCCGGCTTGTGGAACACGAACTTCGCGGCAGGAAATCGTTGGGTGAGATCCTGCTGTACACGTTCCGTCCAGGCCTGGGCCGTGATCGACTGCCCATAAAACATCCAGCGAATAGTGGCCGGGGTTCCCGGCGTCGAGGCAGCAGCTCGACCCATCGTCCGCTGAATGAAGGCAACGCTGGGGTTGCCCGGCTCGGCGGCCTTCACCACGCCTTGGCAAATGCACTGTCC
The DNA here is from genome assembly GCA_937926325.1 of uncultured Planctomycetaceae bacterium. Classification (GTDB taxonomy): domain Bacteria; phylum Planctomycetota; class Planctomycetia; order Pirellulales; family UBA1268; genus UBA1268. The sequence continues at coordinate 2,245 of CALAZQ010000275.1, forward strand.
CCAAACGAGCAACAGTGGAACAATCACGAACCATCGATTCATGCTGGCAGAGCTCCCAAAAGAGATGTGTTGAAAATTTGTAAAAATTTGATTGGGCAATGAGGGCCACCCAGCGGTCGACGGCCGATAGTATAAGAGGAGAAGAGAAGTGGGACGCGTGTAGCTTTTTAAGGCCGCCGATCGGACGACAGCAACCTGTCGAACAGCTGAGGACCATCCATGACAAAGGCCACCCAGCCTGCTGCACCGATCGCCCTTCAGGCCGCGACACGGCCAGCGGTCTTCTTCCTGCTGACCGTTTTCGCTGTACCTTTGATGGGCGTTGCCCACGGGGCGCCGAGTGAGGGTGGCATCGACTTTGAACAGGCGATCCGCCCGCTGCTTGTCAACCGCTGCGGCGACTGCCACGGGCCCGACACCCAGGAAAGCCGGCTGCGGCTCGACGTGCGGCACCGGGCCTTCAAAGGGGGCGACTTTGGCACGGTGATCCTGCCAGGCAAGGCGGCCGACAGTGAACTGATCAAGCGGATCACCCACGGCGACCCCGAGCGGGCCATGCCCCCGGACGACCCGCTGTCAGCTGACGAAATCAGGCTGCTGACGGATTGGATCGACGCCGGTGCCAACTGGCCCGAGACCGCAGCCGACCGACTGGCCCGAGAAACCGACCGCGACCCCCGGCTCGACCACTGGGCCTGGCAACCGCTCGCGAAGCCGGCTGTGCCGACCGCGTTGCCGGGCCAAGTCGACAGTGGTAACCCGATTGACCGCTTTCTCGCCAAGAAGCTCGCCGAAAAGGGTCTTGCACCCGCCCCCCTAGCCGACCGTCGCACGCTGATTCGCCGGCTCAGCTTCGACCTGACCGGCCTGCCGCCGACACCCGCGGAGGTGGAGGCGTTTCTCACCGACCCGGCCGCCGACGCCAATGCCTATGAGCAACTGCTCGACAGACTGCTCGCCTCACCCCACTACGGCGAGCGGTGGGCCCGCCACTGGCTCGACATTGCCCACTACGCCGACACGCACGGCTTTGAGCGGGACCAGCTGCGGCCAACCGCCTGGCGGTATCGCGACTGGGTGATCAAGGCGTTTAACGATGATCTGCCCTACGACGAGTTCCTCCGCCGCCAGCTGGCCGGCGACGTGATCGCCCCGGACGACCCTGCCTTCACCGTTGCCGCCGGCTTTCTCACTGCCGGCCCCTGGGACTTTGTCGGCCAGGTCGAAACCAAAAGCCCGGTGCTGCGGCGGCAGGCCCGGGCCGATGACCTCGACGACATGATCACCCAGGTGATGACCGCCGCCTGCGGAGTCACGATCAACTGCAGCCGCTGCCACGACCACAAGCTCGACCCGATCTCGCAGGAGGAATACTACGGACTGACCGCGGTCTTTGCCGGAGTGAAACGGGCCGAGCGGGTGACCAGCCAAGCGGCTGAGCAGCAGTACCACCACGAGAAGAAGCGGCTGGAAAGCGAGATCGCCTCGACGCAGGCCGAGATTCATACGCTGACCGGTCGGCCAATTGACCTGGCCGACATCGTCGGGGGCGGTGACGGCCGCGGCACTGGTACGGCTGGTGGAGGCATTCACCCAGGCACTGGCAAGGCGGTACCCAAGAAGCCGATCGGCTACCTCAACAACCTCGTCGCCAACACGCCCAAGCCGGGGCCCAGCCCATTGGTCAACGCCGTCTTCATCCCGAACGGTCCCGACCCGGTGCCGTTGACGACAACGGGCATCACGGTCAGCGGCCTGCCAGCCACGGCGCTCAGCGGCTGGGATGCCATCCGCAATGGACCGGTCAAGGACCAGTTTTCCACCGTGCTCGATGAGGTCGACTATGCGAAGGACGGGCACAGCATGCTCGGCATCCACGCCAACGCCGGCATCAGCTTCGATCTCACCGCCATTCGGGAACTGGCGCCACTGGTGAACCCCCGGTTTCGGACGGTGGTCGGCTATGGGGGCCGGACCTCGGAAATTGGTGCCGACTTTTTTGTCTGCCTCGATGGTGAGATTGTGGCCGATGGCCGGATCGGCCATGACGACGGCGGCATCGCCCTCGACATCCCGCTGGCCCCGGAGCACCGGTTCCTGACCCTGATCAGCACCGACGCCGGCAACGGGATTTCACACGACCAGATCTTCTTCGGTGACCCTTGGATCGAGGGCGACCCGCTGCCCATGCCAAAGGATGCCGCCGACCGCCTGG
>CALAZQ010000276.1 GCA_937926325.1 uncultured Planctomycetaceae bacterium
CTGCGGCGGCCGCGGCGAAATCCTCGTGCCGATTTCAGCGTAACTGCTGACCGCTCCTGGCTTCCCATAACAGAGCACGACACACGTTTGACGAGCGCGGGGATGCCCATGCCCTTGAGCGGGCTACGGCAGCAAGCGAAGCCCGGAGGGCGGAGCGCAGCGGACGTGCAGTGAACGGAGGCCACGGAGGGCCGGAGTGAACGTCCAGCGAAAGGGCCTGGGCATCCCCGAGCGGGTGACTTCCTGAAACGCGAGCGGAAACAGATTTCTGCAGAAAAACAGCCGTTTTCAGGAGCGATGAGAGAGCTGCTGGCCCCGAGCCGGGCACCGGCAGCCATTTTTGGGCAGCCGCTTCCGTCCCGGCCGGTCGTGGGCTATGCTCTGTGGTTCGCTCGCCCTGCCGTGGGCTCCCTCAAAACACCGTGTGAAACGATGCCAACGATCAGTCAGCTTGTCCGCAGCCGTCGCCGGCCCAAGCGGAAGTTTTCGAAATCCCCGGTTCTTGACCGCTGCCCGCAGAAACGGGGCGTCTGCCTGCAGGTGCGGACGATGACGCCGAAGAAGCCGAACTCCGCGTTGCGGAAGATCGCCCGGGTGCGGCTGTCGAACCAGAAGGAAGTCACCGTCTACATTCCGGGCGAGGGCCACAACCTGCAGGAACACTCGATCGTGCTCATCCGCGGTGGCCGTGTTCGCGACCTGCCGGGCGTTCGCTACCACGTCATCCGCGGTGCCCTCGACACCCTCGGTGTGCAGGGCCGCAAACAGTCTCGCAGCCTCTACGGCGCAAAGCGCGGGTAACCTTCCACCACAACTCTTCAGGGTTCATTCAAGGAACACGCTTTCATGGGAAGCATCACCGCCAGCCGCACCCAACTCCGACCCGATCCGAAGTTCGGCTCGCTCTTGGCCAGCAAGTTCATCAACTGCCTGATGCTCGACGGCAAGAAGAGCGTCGCCCAGCAGATCTTCTACAAGGCGATGGATGTCGTCGGCGAAAAGATCACCGACGACGAGCCGATCGAGATCTTCACCCGGGCCGTCGAGAACGTGAAGCCGGCTGTCGAGGTGCGGTCGAAGCGAGTGGGCGGTGCCGCCTATCAGGTGCCGATGCAGGTCAGCCGGAACCGGCAGCAGTCACTGGCGATCCGCTGGATTCTCACCTCGGTTCGAGATAAGAAGGGGCGGCCGACCTATCAGAAACTGGCCGAGGAGATCATCGCCGCCTACAAGCGTGAAGGTGCGGCGATCACCAAGCGGGAGAATGTTCACCGTATGGCCGACGCCAACAAGGCGTTCGCTCACTTCGCTTGGTGATCATCCGGTCCGCTCACCGACCAGTATCTTTCGAGGCTTCGGTGCCGGTCACCTCACCTTGACGGCTGCCGGCAGCAGCATCAGCGGCTGGCCCGAACCGACCAAGGCAAGCAGCCTCATCTGCCCCGCCAGTTTCCGCAGGACTGTTTCGGAAAGCGGTCCCGGTCCGGCCAACCGGCCCAGTGCAGCCAGCAGCTGTTGCTCGAGGTTTCCCGTCAGCACGGCAGGCGGCGTTGCGGCTCCGGCTTCGACGCCGAGAAACTCGTCGAACAGCCCCCGCGGCTCGGGCAGCAGAATCCGCTCGGGTGGATGGCTTTCGCTCAACCCTGCCAGTTTCACCGCTTCGGCCACCGCCACGTCGAGCGTGCCGAGCTGGTCCACCAGGCCGGCCTGCTGGGCCATGCGGCCGGTGAACACCCGGCCTTCGGCGAGTGTTTCCAGCTGCTCGCTGTCGAGCTGCCGGCCGGTCGCCACCTTGGTGGTGAACAGCCGGTAGATGTCCTGCATGGTGGCGAAGAAGGCTTCCCGTTCATGCTCGGAGAAGGGCTGCTGAGCGGAAAGCCAGCCGGCATTGCGGCCGCGACTGACGACGTCGGTATGGATGCCATAGGCCTCAAGCGCGCCGCCGACGGCGATCTTGCCACCCACCACGCCGATCGAGCCGGTCAGGGTGCCGGGGGCAGCGACGATCCGGTCAGCCGCCACGGCGATATAGTACCCGCCACTGGCTGCCGTATCGGAAAGGCTGGCGACCACCGGCTTCTCGCACCGGTCCAGCTCTCGCCAGATCAGGTCGCTGGCCAGGGCCGACCCGCCGGGGGAGTCGATCCGGATGACCAGGGCTGCCACACGGTCATCCTTCACCGCCTGCCGGATCGCCTTGATGATGGTTTCGCTGCCGGCCGCCTCGCCCCCGAGCATGCCGACGCTCCCCTTCCCTTCGACAATCTCGCCTCGGACATGAATCACCGCGACCTTGCCGGCGGCACCCCCGCGGCTTCCCCCCGGGCCACCTGAAAACACCTCAGCCAGCTTCAGCAGGCCGGTCAGACCGGAGAAGTCGGTATCAATGTCCCGCTTGCCATAGTCGCGGGCCAGTTTCGGCCGATCGATGCCCAGCCGACCCGCCAGCCCGCTGATGGCCTCGTCCTCGTAGGCGATGCCGTCGATCAGCCCAGCCTGCCGGGCCGCTTCGGGGGTGAAGACACCGGTATCGATCAGCTGCCGGACACGATCAGTCGCCAGCCCGCGATCAGTCGCGACCTGCTCGACCAGCTGCTCAAACAGGTCGCCGACAAAGGCCTCATACTGCTGCCGCAACGGCTCGCTCATCGACTCCCGCGTCAGCGGCTCGCCGGCCCCCTTGAATTCGCCCACCTGCAGAATCTCAGCCTGCACTCCGAGCCGATCCAGCAGGCCCTTGAAAAAGGTCACCTCGGCCCGCACGCCGGTGAGGGCCAGATTCGCAGCCGGTGGCATCAACACGGTGTCGCAGGCCGCGGCGACAGCGTAGTCAACCGGCTCACCGCTGATCAGATGGGCGACGACCGGCTTGCCAGCTGCCCGAATCCGACCGATTGCCGCCCGCAGCTCGGCTGCCCGGGCCCGGCCGATGTCGGGAGACCGGATGGAGAGCAGGACGCCGCCCACCGCCTCATCAGTTGCCGCCCGATCGAGCCGCTCAACCATGCGGTGCAGCTGCGGCGAAACGTCGGCCAGCAGCCCGTCCTGCCCGACACCGTCCGGCAGCGAACCGGTCACGGCAATCACCGCCACCCGCTCGGCCTCCGCCGCCACAGCAGGCAGACTGGCAAGCGGCAACGCCAGCCATGCGAGGACCAGGGAACGAGTCTGCAGACGCCCGCGAAGGCTGCCGCGCACCATCACAAATCGACCCATCGTGAAGACTCCTGTCGTTGGCGAGGTGGAGACACCGCAACCGGCGGCTCCACCCGCATTGTAGAGTCTGACCACCGGCGGGCGTGCGGAGATTGTCCTCGCCACGGCCGTCCAGATCGAACCCGGCGGCCACCAGGCCTTGACAATGAACCCGTGTATAGTAGGATATAGACGTCTATTGCGAGCCTGCTCGCCCGTATTCCAAAGCTCCCTCCGCAGAAAGCGAAACTGATGCCCCGTTCCACTGTCGCCAAACCGTCCGTCAGTCGCCGATCAAAGAAGACCGCCAGCCGCAGCTCCAAGCGGGCAGCCCCGGCCGTCAAGCGGGCTCGGGCCTACACGCCGGCCAAGCGGCCGACGTCAGAGCTGGCATCGTTGCTGGGCAACGGCGAGGAGAGCCAGGATACTGGCGACATGCCGACCGCCCGCCAAATGGAAATTTACGCCTTCATCCGCGACAAGATCTACTCGCGGGGCTTTGGGCCGACCGTTCGGGAAATCGGCCAGGCATTTGACATTCGCTCGCCCAACGGAGTGGTCTGCCATCTGAAGGCGTTGGAGAAGAAGGGGCTGATCACCCGAGGCCGCAATATGTCGCGGGCGATCGAACTGGTCACCGAGTCACCACACAGCCGCGGGCTGCAACTGGCCGGCTGGGTCGCCGCCGGCACCCTGCGGGCAGCGGAGGAACAGCGTGAGCGGTTCGATTTTGAAGAACTCTTCGACCGCGATGATCACTTTGTGCTCAAAGTGATGGGCGACTCGATGATTGACGCCCAGATTGCCGACGGCGACTGGGTGATCATCGAAAAGCGGAACTCTGCCCGGAACGGTGACATCGTGGTGGCGCAGACCGAGGATGGTGAGGCAACGCTGAAGCAGTGGTTCCCCGAACGGGACCGGATTCGGCTGCAGCCTGCCAACGCTGCGATGAAGCCGATCTATGTCCGGTCGGCCAAGGTGCTCGGCGTGCTCGCCGGCGTGGTCCGCAAGACGTGAGCCGGAGCGACCCATCCCCTGCAGGTCAGGCGGCCGCCTGTTCAGCGGCTGCGTCGTTGAGCTGGTTGAGCTTGTTGTAGAGCGTTTTCAGACTGATCCCGAGTTCCTCGGCGGTTCGCGACTTGTTGCCGCCGTTGCGGTCGAGCCCGGCCAGAATGGCCTGCATTTCAAGTTCACGAAGGCTCTGGGGCCGATCGCTCGCTGGCTGGAAGCCTGGTGCCTCGGCAGCTAACTGCGTTTTCTCTGCGGGCTGGGACCGCTCGCCAGTCGACGCGGCCGCCCGACAGATTCGGGCGGGCAGATGCTCGGGCCGCAGCGGCAGTTCATCGCAGAGCACCACCGCGTGCTCAATGCAGTTGGCCAGTTCCCGGATGTTGCCGGGCCAGCGATGCCTCTGCAGCAGCTCGAGGGCAGTGCTCGAGACGACCTCAGCCTGCGGTGGCGCCTGGGGGCGGCGGAGCCGCACGAAGTGGTCAACCAGCAGCGGCAGATCGTCAAGCCGCTCGCGGAGCGGCGGCGTCTCGATTTCAAAGGTGTTGATGCGAAAGAGTAAGTCTTCGCGAAAGGAACCGTCGGCAACCATCGCTTCCAGCGACCGGTGCGTCGCGCAGACCACCCGTACATCGACCATGATCGGATGGTTGTCACCGACCCGGCGAATCTCGCCCGATTCCAGTACCCGCAGCAGCCGTGACTGGAGTGCCAGCGGCAATTCACCGATCTCGTCCAGAAACAACGTGCCGCCGTCGGCCACCTCGAAGAGGCCGGCCCGGTGCTCATCCGCCCCGGTGAAGGCACCCCGCCGGTGACCAAACAGTTCACTTTCCACCAGCTGCTCAGGCAGCCCGCCACAGTTGATGGTCACCAGTGGACCGGCAGCTCGCGGGCTCTGGTCGTGAATCGACCGGGCCACCAGTTCCTTGCCGGTGCCGGTTTCACCCCGCACCAGCACCGTGGCGTCACTGGCCGCCACCCGGGCAACGAGTGCCTGCATCTGCTCGATGGCGGTCGCCTGCCCGATCAGCTGCAGACTGCCCTCGGCCTGCCGAAGCCGGCGTTCCAGCGCCCGCACCTTGAGGGTCAGCTCGCGCTTCCGCCGGACCCGACCGAGGACCGCTTCGATTTCCACCAGCCGGCAGGGCTTTGTGAGATAGTCGAAGACGCCCTGCCGAACTGCCGCGATCGCTGTCTCGAGCGATGACTTGCCGGTAATGATCACCGCCTCGGTGTCGGCGGCAAGCTCCCGGGCCCGGCGGATCACATCGAGTCCGCCCAACCCCGGCATGTCGAGGTCAACCAGCAGGCAGTCATACTCGCTGCGTTCCAGCGCTGCGACCGCCGTCTGGCCGTCGGGGCAGACGGTCACCTCGTGGCCCAGCCGCGGTAGCTCCAGCCGCATCAGTTCCTGAATGGACGGTTCGTCATCGGCGAACAACAGCCGCAGCGGTCGTTCCACCCGCCTGCGGCCCTGCTGCTGATCAGGCTGCCCGGTTGCCATGCTGTTGCTCCGAGTAGGTTGATTCCGACGTGCTCCCGCCCGTCGGCAGGCTCCCGCCGCCGACCTGAGCAACCGGCAGGATGACCTTGAAGGTCGCCCCCGCTCCCGGCCCGGGGCTGCTGACCTCGATTCGGCCTCCATGGTCGGCAATGATGCGGTGGACGATCGACAGCCCGAGGCCGGTGCCCTGTCCCGACGCCCGGCGGGTGAAGAACGGCTCGAAGAGATGCAGCAACACCTCCTCATCCATGCCACAGCCATCGTCGGCCAGCACCAGCACCGCCTCGTCACCGTCGCGGCTGACACTCACCCGCACCTCGCCATCGGGGCCAATCGAATCAAAGGCATTGACCAGCAGGTTGAGGGCAACCTGCTTGATTTCCTGTGGGTTGGCCATCACCAAGACGTCGGGACCAGCTGCGATCGAAACCTGCTTGTCGGCAAACCGGCCCACATGCCGCAGCATGTCAACCACATCGGTCACCAGGCTCCTGACCGCCGTCGCCTGCCGCCGCACTTCGCCCACCCGGGAAAAGTCAAGGAGCCGCTCGGTGATGCCCTTGCAGCGGAAGGCCTCGTTCTGAATGAGCTGCAGGTAGCGGGTGGTAACCGTATCGGCCTCCCCTTTGAGCCGGTCTTCGAGTGACTCGGCACACATGGCGATCGAGGCCAGCGGGTTGTTGATCTCGTGGGCCACGCCGGCAGCCAGGAAGCCGACACTGGCCAGTTGTTCGCTGCGGATCACCTCTTTGGTGCGGAGCTGGACCTGCCGGTCGAGGTCATCCCGAATCTCCTGGAACCGGACGGTCATGTCGTTGAGGGCGGCGGCCAGTTCGGCGATCTCGTCCTGGGTATCGATCTCGATGCGATGGTTGAAGTCGCCAGCAGCAATACGCCGGGAACCATGGCCGAGATGCCGCAGCGGCTTGAAGACCCAGCGATAGGTGAGAGCCCCGAGCCCTACCAGCAGGACCGCAGCCGCCAAGGCCGCTGCCCAGGTCGTGATGATCAGCGTGCGATACCGGGCCCGCACGTCGTGGGCCAGATCGTGCATCCGGGCCTGCAGGAAGGTCGGCAGGGTCGCTGAGAGTTCCGCCAACGCGTCAAGGGAGGGGCCGATCGCCGTCAGCTTGACGAGCCGCTCGTCAATCAGTGGGCTGCCGCCGGCCGTATCGCGGCTGGGCGGGGCGGCAGCAGCCTGCCGGGCGAGCGACCAGATCGCCTTCAGCTCGACAGCGATGCGGCGGGCGGTCTCGCGTTCACGGCTGCGATCACCGAACGGCCGCTCGTCGAGTTCACCCGCCGCCAGTTCGCGGCAATAGGCATCGAGCGCCTCGCCCGTTTCTGCAATCTGGCTGAGCAACGAGCCATTCACCGGCAGTGGATCGGCCAGGTCAGGAGGCACGCGATCGGCTGCGATCACCGGTGGGTCTTGGGCTCCCTCGGCACTGCTGACCGCTGGCGGCTGAAACTCCGGCTCACCCGACTCCAGCAGGGCGACCGCTTCGTCGCTGGCCACGGGTGATTCTGTCCACACACCGACATCGACCGCGGCCACGGCCCGGGCATGGGCCAGCCGCAGCCTGCCGACACAGGCGGCCAGCCGACTGGCCCGAGGCAGTTCACTCGCCCGGCTGCTCAGGGCCCGCACGAGCCGTCGGTAGGAATAGACGCCGAGAAAGCTGCTGGCCGACAGCAGGCTGACCATGAAGCCAACCAGCAGCCCGACCACCAGCAGCTTGTCGCGAATCGGTCGTCGTTTCGGCACGGCCGCACTCCCGGCAGACGATTCGGCGGCGCCATTCCAGGCACCGGTGCCCGGACGGTAGCAGGAGCTGAGGGCCGGCCAAAGACAGAAACCGCCTCAAAGGCACAATTACGAGGCACCGAAGGGCTTTTCCCCACCGCTGCGTGGCCGTCGGGTTGGGCGGTGGGGAAGCGGCGTCACACGTGCTGTCCGTCCGGTCGCTCCCGCTCCCGGCTTCCGCGGGCATCACGCAATCGATGAGCGAGGGGGTGCCTATGCCCACGAGCGAGCTACGGAAGCAAGCGAAGCCCGGAGGGCGAAGCGCCGCGGACGTGCAGTGAACGGAGGCCAGGAGGGCCGGAGTGAACGTCCAGCGAGTGGACATAGGCACCCCCGAGCGGCTTTCCTCCATCGACTACGCTATCCATTCGCTTCGCTAGACCAGGCCCCAGCGTTTGCGGAGATACCATTCCAGGCAGAGGCAGCCCGCCAGCACCGCCAGAAGTGGCCAGCTATCCCAGAGTGATGCCGACCACTGCTCCGTGGTGGTGAATTCAGCCGGTGCTTCGGCCAGCTCGGTGAAGATGTCGGGCAGCTCTTCCGGCAGCCGCACGCCCCCCTCGGTAACGCCGGCAATCTGCCGCATCAGCAGGGCATTGGCCCGGGGGTTGGCGAGTTCCAAGTCTTGCCGGAAGACGGTGAACCGGGCAGAAACCTCATTCAGGTCAGGCCCCGACCGCACCAGCAGCCGCCAGTCGCCCGGCTCGGCACAGCCGGTGATTGTGCCGGTGTATGACTCCCCCCGCCGGGAGAGCCGCACCGGACGGCTCTCTCCACTCGGAGCAATCGCCACCGCGGAGAGCGTAAGTCCTTCCACCAGGGTGCCGTCGGGCCGGGTGACGCCCGTATCGAAGGCCAATGGACTGCCGACGGCCAGCCGCCGTCGGGCGAGCTTCAGCCAGAGTGTTTCACCATCGGCATCGTCACGGCGAGCCAGCCAGAGCACGAGCTGTCGCCAGAACCGCCGATGGGCCTCTTCCTTCCCCTGCATCACCCACCGCCAGGTCGAGTCGGCGGCAAAGGTCAGCACTCGCCCCAGGCCATATTCGCGGGCCACCAACAGTGGTTCTCCAGCGGCGGTGACGGCCAGGGGCTTGGCCATCGGCAGCAGCCGCTTGAGCCGGTTGGCACCGTCGAGGGGGGGCAACCGCTGCCAGACCGCTTGCGACTCGGCAGCCGTTTCAGCCTGCCGCAGAATTGAGACACCCCCGAAGCGGCGATCGGGCAGCAGTTGGACCGGTCCGGGCAGATGCAGGTCTTCTCGAATCGGCTCCCCAAACCGCTGCCGAGCCAGGGCATCTTTTTCATAGGGCAGCAGTCGGCCCAGCGGTGAACTGCCCCAGCCCCCCGCTTCGAAGGCATGAAAGCCACCCAACAGGCCGATGCCGGCGCCCGCCTCCACTCGTGCTCGTAACCCGGTGAGGTCGGCTGGCCTGAAGGCCGAGGCATCGAGGTCACCAATCAGAAACACCTTGTAGTCGCGGGCCAGTTCCTGCCCCAGATCGACCGGCCAGAAGTCCCGCCGGGTCGAGTCGATCCAGCGGAAGTCGAGCTGGATGTCGGGGCTGGCGGCAAGCGTCCGCCGCAGAAACCGTTGCTCGACGCGGGGGCTGCCCTCCAGGTAGAGGACTCGCAGGCCGCCATCGACCACCTCGACGAAGGTCGAAAGCTCGTTGTTGGTGGCAACGGTCTCGCCCTCAATCGGGTCGACCGCCAGCACCAGCTTCCGCTCGCCCAAGGTGTCGGGCGTCCACTCGAGCCGGACCGGCTCTTCGGCGGCATCCTCCGTGGCCCGGATGGTTCGGCGAGCCACCTCAGCCAGGCGGCCATCGGGCTGCTCGACCGACAGCCGGACGGTCGCCTCGCGGTCGGTCAGCCCATCGAGCCGAACCCGGCCCGCCACCTCGACCTTGTTGCCGAGAAACACTGTCTCGGAAACCGACAGGCTTGCCATTGCCGCATCTCGGGCCTGGGCCGCACCGCGGGTGCGGCCAAAGGTGATCGACCAGAGTGGCGCCGCCCCCTCACCCAACCGGCGGGCGGCGGCCTGCGGCGGCAGATCGCGGGGCGGGTAGGCATGCTGCCCCCCGTCACTCAGCAGCACCACGCCTGCCAGCCGCTGCCCCGCCAAGGCCCGAGTGGCATCTTCGATGGCCGAGCCGATCGCCGTTTCTTCCGCAGAATCCTGCCGCTGCCAGGAACCGAGCTGAGGAGGCTCGCCGGGCTCGGCTGGCAGTTCGCGGGCCTCCCGATCAAACACCCAGGTGCGAACGGTCACCGCCTCATCGGCAATGGCCCGCCGGGCCGCCGGCGCGGCGGCCGCGAGGGTTTCTCGCAGGTGGTCCCAGCGGCTCTGCCCATTCGGACCATCGGCCACCGTCATGCTCTCAGAGCCGTCGGCCAGCAGCAGCAGCGTCGCCTGCTGGCGGGTGCGACTACTGGCGACGATGCTCGGCCGTAACAGGCAGAAGACAAGGGCCAGAAAGGCAGCCAGCCGCAGCAGCACCAGCACCAGCCGGCCGCGAGCTGAGAGCCGGCTGCGGTCAGGCGCCAGGGCCAGCAGCACCAGCCCAAGCAGCACCGTGACCAGGCCGACGGCCGGCCACGAACCGACCGGATCGAAGCCGATCGACACATCGCTGATCATCTCGCCAGGGTTCATGCCTGCTGCTCCGTCGGCAGACTGAAGTCGGGGGGCAGCGGGGGGGGCTGCGTCGTCTGAATGTCGCTGCGGGGTACCGGGGGTGGCCGGACGTTGGCTGGTGCCCCAGCAGTTTCCAGGCTCTCGGCAAAGTTGACGGCTGCCGTCGCCTCTGGGTCGGCCCCTTCCCGCGGTGCGTAAAACCGGTTGGCCAGCCCCCAGTCAGCTGCCAGCACCGCCGCCGCCAGCAGTAAGAGCCAGCCCGACAGCTCGGTACCGACCCGCTCGAGGGCAACATCCCGCTGGAGGCTTTCGATGTCGGCCACCACCCGATGGCCGGCACCGAGGACCGCCGGCAGATCGGCAGCGGCCAGCCGTCGGAAATCGGTGGCCGACGGCGGCAGCCTGACGCTGAACCCGCGGGCAAAGCCGCCCACCTCCCCGCCCGATCGCACCCCGTAGCTCCCCGGGTGCCGGGTGGCGGTGACGGCAATCGTGCCCCGCTGCTGATCGACCGCTGCCGGAAAGGTGTCGCCCAGCGGCGTCCGTACGGTGGCGGTCGGCAGATCACGACGTTCAATCCGCAGCCGGGCCACTGCACCGGAAAAAATGTTGAGGTCGTCAGCCGGAGCGACCGCGTAGGTCAGCATTTCATTGGCGAGCATGACAAACGGCCAGGGCTCAAAGCCGGTCGCCAGCAGGTTCCAGGCTGCCGGGTCGCCGGCGGCCTGCGAGACAGGCGTGGTCGCCACCAGCACCCGCCCCTGCCCGAGCCGCTTCTCAAGCACGGCAGGCAGTCCGTTGCGATAGGCCAGCAGCGGCACTGCCGGAGGGGACCTTTCGGCAGCCGGCTGTTCCTCCGGCTGGCTGGGGCGGAACTCCCAGTGCCGAAAGACCGGAAAGTCCTGCCAGGGAACCGAGTCGCCCACGCGGCGAAAGGCGGCCAACACCGGATGGTCGAGGGCGGCCGGGGCCAGGAAGTTTTCGCGGCCCGGATTCCGCCAGACCCGTTCCAGCCGCCCCCCCAGCACCGCCTCACTGGCGGCCGAATTGAAGCCGGCCGGATTGCCCGCCGCGGGCCCCAGCCAGACGAGCAGCCCGCCCCCCTGCCCGACCCATTGGCCGAGCAGATCCCAGGTCGCCGCCGGCAGTGGCGGGGGATCGAGCAGCACGATGCCGGCGAAGTCATCCCAGGGCTGATCGGCCAGCTCGGCCACCGGCAGCAGCGTGACGGTGAAGTTCGTGCGGCCCGCCTTCACCAGCGGCAGCGGCGCCACCGCCTCGACAAAGAACAGGCCGGTCGTCTCGACCGGTTCATTCCCGGCGGCCAGCACCCGGGCCGGCGGCCCCACTTCAATGGTGAAGTCGAGGGCATTGTCGGCTGCCAGCGCGTCACCGCCTTCAACCAGCACCCGGCCCTGCCTGATGCCCGGCTCGAGACCGGCCAGTTCAAAGCTGACCTCACCGGGCGTTCCTTCCTGCCAGTCGATCGGCTTTTCTCCCCGTCGGGTATAGCTGCCGTCAGCGGCACGGAGTTCGAGTGCGACCGACCGCTGGGCGGCGGGACCCACACGGCGGGTGACTGCCGAGATGGTCAGGGGCGTGCCGGCGGTGACCCGCTCGGCGGAGAGCTCAAGCCGCTGGAGGGCAAAGTTCTGCGGAGCGGTCGCCGCCACATCGACAAACAGCAGGCTGACATCAGGGTGGGCGGCATCCCAGCCACTGGGCAGCGGCTGCTCCCAGGCTCCCTGGGAAAGATCGGTGAACACATAGAGCTCACGGCGAGCCAGAGGAGACGCCTCCAACAGCCGGGCCGCATCGGCGATGGCAGTGGTCAGCCCGATCGCCGGCGGCGCCGCATCAAGCCGAGCGAGCCGGTCGGTCGCGGCCGCCAGCGATGGCGCGAAGGCAGCCCCTCCGCCGCTGGTGTCAACGATGGCGATGCTGCTGCCCCGGGGCAGCTTGGCGAACAAAGCGTCGGCCAGTTCACGAACCTGATCCAGCCGGGTGCGATTGCCCTGCCGCAGCTGCATCCGCGGCGCGGTATCGATCACGCAGGCAACCGCCACCGGCCCCTCCCGATCGGCCAGCCAGCCCGCCCCCCGCAGCACGGGACGGGCGAGGGCCAGCACCAACAGACAGAGGGCGGCGATCCGCACCAGCAGCAACAGCAGGTGCTGCAGCCGCAGCCGGCGCCGGCTCTCCCGGGCACGCAGCTGCAGAAACCGCAACGCCGGAAAGGCATGCGGCACCGGCTTCCGCCGCATCAAGAGATGCAGCACCACCGGCACCGCCACCAGTGCCATGCCGCCAAGCAGCAGCCCGTTAAGGAAAGAAAGGCCCATGGACGCAGTCTACCGCAGCTCCTACGCCCGCTGCTGGCGGCTGATCAGGTACTCCATCAGGGCGGTGTCGAACGGCATGCTGGTGTCGAGCGGCACATAGTCGATGCCGGCCCGCTGGCAGGCGTCGCGATATTCATCCCGGAACCGCTCCACCCCGCTGACATAGCCCTGGCGGGCGGCGTCGGCATCGACCACCATTCGCTGGCCGCTCTCCGGTTCGGTCAGCTCGACCATGCCCTCGAAGGGGAACCGCACCTCCGCCTCGTCGAGCACATGAAACAAGATGATGTCATGGCTGCGGTGCCGCAGCCGCAGCAGCGCGTCACGAATCGCCGCCGGCTCGGCCAACAGGTCACTGAAGATCATCAACAGCGAGCGGTGCCGCAGCATCGCCCCGATCTGCACCAGGCTGCTGGCAATCTCCGAAGTGCCGGTCGGCCTCAGCTTGGCCAGCAGGGAAAGCACCTCCGAGATCTGGCTTCGCCGCGACCGGGCCGGCAGGCTGGCCTGCAGCTTTTCCCCGAAGACCATCAGGCCGCAGGGGTCCTGCTGGTGAACCATCAGCCAGCAGAGGGCGGCCGCCAGCGAGATCGAATAGTCGAGCTTGGTCAGCTGCTGACGGTAGGTGTAGCCCATCGAGGCACTGGCATCGATCACCAGATAGCCGGTGATGTTGGTTTCGGCCTCATACTTCTTGACGTAGTGCTTATCGGTCTTGGCGTATATCAACCAGTCGATGTCTTTGGGATCATCGCCGGGAGCGTAGCGGCGGTGCTCGCTGAACTCGACCGAAAAGCCATGGAACGGGCTGGAGTGCAGCCCCTGCAGGAAGCCCTTGACGATGAACTTGGCCCGCAGGTCGAGCCGGGCAATCTGCTGGACGACATCGGGCTTGAGATACTCTTCGACCGCGCGGGGCATGGGCGGCTCACTTCACCAGGGGCGGCACTGCCGGCTCGGGCACCTCGCGGAGCAGCCGCTCGACGATCGATTCGCTGGTGAGCCCCTCAGCCTGGGCCTGGAAGTTGGTCGAAATCCGGTGCCGCAGCACCGGCACGGCGATCCGGCGGACATCGTCAAGCGAGACACTGAACCGGCCATCCATCGCCGCCACCGCCTTGCCGCCCTGGATCAGGAACTGGCCTGCCCGGGGTCCGGCCCCCCAGTCAACCAACTCGGCGACATACTTCGGTGCCTGCGGATCCTTGGGCCGGGTGGAACGCACCAGTGCCGCGACATATTTGATGACGTACTCGCTGACAGCCACGCCCCCCACCAGCTTCTGGATGTTCGAGATCGCTTTGGCCGACAGCACCTTGCGAACCTCGGGCCGCTCGGCCCGGGTGGTCGCCATCAAGATCCGCTCCTCCTCGTCAGCAGTCGGGTAGCCAACCTTGATGTTGAACATGAACCGGTCGAGCTGGGCCTCGGGCAGCGGGTAGGTGCCCTCCTGCTCGACCGGGTTCTGGGTGGCGATTGTGAAGAACGGGTCTGGCAGGGTGTAGGTCGTCTGACCGACCGAGACCTCCCGCTCTTGCATCGCCTGGAGCAGGGCCGCCTGGGTCTTGGGCGGCGTCCGGTTGATTTCGTCGGCGAGCAGAATGTTCGTAAAGATCGGCCCCTCGACAAACCGGAAGTTGCGGCGGCCCGATTCATCCTCATCGAGCACGTTGGTGCCGGTGATGTCGGAGGGCATCAGGTCGGGGGTGAACTGCACCCGCTTGAAGCCGACATCGAGAATCCGGGCCAGGGTCGAGACCATCAGCGTCTTGGCCAGCCCCGGCACACCCTCGAGCAGGCAGTGGCCCCGGGTGAAGATGGCGGCAAAGAGCTGTTCGATCACCTCGTCTTGCCCGACGATGACCTTTTGCAGTTCCTGCTGCATCAGCAGCCGGTGCTGGGCGAACTCTTGCAACACATCGTCGAGTGACTTCGGCTTGGCGGCGGTCGACACGCTGGCGGCTTTCCTTCCTCGGGGTGCTGCGGACCGGGGCGGCTGCCCCGCCTCGGCCCCATAGTATCGGACTTTGGCAACCACGCGGGCAAACCGCCGGCGGTCTGGCAGACTCTGGGTAATGTCTGCCGCTGCAGCCTCGCGTAGAATCCGAGCGTCCGGGGAGCTTCCCTCGCCTCAGTCGTAATGAACATGATGCTCGCCAAACCTCGCCTTCCGTTCGTTTGCCGACTGCTGACGGCGGTCACCGTGGCCACCGTCAGCGTGGTGCCTGGCCCCGCCGCCCGGGCAGCCGAGGCGGTCACGGCAGACCAGATCAGTCGGGCGATCGAGCGGGCGGCCGACTGGCTGATTCGGCAGCAGAACCCCGACGGGACCTGGCAGGCCGCCATGCGAACCGATGAAACGGTGGTGGGGGCGACCTCGCTGGTGGTGCTGGCCCTGGCCAATGCCGGGGTGCCGGCCGACGATCCGGCGATGCGGAAGGCCCTCGACTGGATCCGCCGTCAGGAGCCGACCGACACCTATTCAGTTTCCCTGCAGACCCAGGCTCTGGCCATGATCTCGCCGGCAGCCGACCTGCCGATCCTCGAGCGGAATGTCCGCTGGCTTGAGGACGCTCAGACGGCCGATGGCCGGGCGGCGGGAGCCTGGTCCTACGGGGCGAACCGCGGCGGCGGTGATAACTCAAACTCTCAGTTCGCAGTCCTCGGCCTGCACGAGGCCGAGCGGGCGGGTGTGCGGGTGTCGCCGCTGGTCTGGAAACAGGCTGAGCGGTACTGGACTGCCTGCCAACGGGGCGATGGTTCCTGGGGCTACACCGCCGGCGGCGGCAACGGCACCGGCAGCATGACCTGTGCCGGCATCGCCAGCGTCTGGATCGCGGCGGAACACACCGAACGGCCCGATGCCCGGCTGGTGGAAGGGGGCGTCAGCTGCTGCGGCGGCGGCTCGTCGCCCAAGCCACTTGAACAGGGGCTGCGGTGGCTGGCCCGCAACTTTTCGGTGACAGAAAACCCCGCCACCGGCAGCCAGACCTGGCTCTTCTATTACCTCTACGGCCTGGAGCGGGTCGGCCGGTTCACCGCCCGGCGGTTCATCGGCACCCATGACTGGTATCTCGAGGGGGCCGAGATGTTCGTCAAAGCTCAGGACCAGCTCTCGGGCAGTTTTCGCAATCGCGGAGTCGAAGACCCGGTGGTGGCCACCAGCTTCGCCCTGCTCTTTCTCGCCAAGGGGCGCCGCCCGGTGGTGATCGCCAAAAGCCGCCACGGTCCGCGGGAGGACTGGAACCAGCACGGCCACGACATCGCCCATCTGGTTGACTTTGTCGAGCAGCGATGGCGGGAGGACTATCCGGCCGGCCTCTCCTGGCATGTGGTCGATACCCAGACTGCGGAGGTCGGGGATCTGGCCCAGGCACCGGTTCTCTGGATCGGCGGCAAAGCTGGCCTCGACCTCGGCCCCGAACCGGGCCGCAAGCTGCGGCAATACATCGATCAGGGCGGCTTCATCTTCGCCGAGCCGGCCTGTGCCAACGGCGAGCAATTCGACCAGCAGTTCCGCCAGCTGGTGACCGAGATCTTTCCCGAACCGGAGTATCAGCTCAACCTGCTGCCCCCGGAGCACCCGGCCTGGCATGCCGAACAGCTTGTCGCCCCCCGACACCAGCGGCCGCTGCTCGGCGTCGACTACGGCTGCCGGACCTGCCTGATCTACGCCCCTGCCGGTGGCCTCGACGCTGACGCTCCCCCCCTGCCCAGCCTCTCCTGCCTCTGGGAACTGGGAGGGCCCGGGCGTCGCGAGTTCCCGGCGGAGGTCCAAGAAGAAATTGACGCGGCGCTTGCCATCGGGGCCAACGTGATCGCCTATGCGACGAACCGCGAGCTGAAGAACAAGGACGAACTGTTCGCAACCGACAAGCCCGAGTTGCAACAGGATGACGATGTCAGGCGGGGCCAGCTGACCATCGGCAAGCTCAAGCACGGCGGCCTCTGCGACGCCGCCCCGGCGGCGCTGGCCAACATCCTCCGGGCCGCTGCCCGCGAGCTGGGGGTGCGGGTCGATGACACGCCGGCCAAGCTCGACCTGATCGACCCGCAGATTTTTCGGCACCACATGCTCTTCATGCACGGCCGCCAGGCCTTCGCCTTCGACGGCCCGCAGCGGGCCAATCTGCGAACCTTTCTGGAGCGTGGCGGCACCCTGCTGGCGGACAGCGTCTGTGCCGCGGCCGGCTTCACCGAGGCCTTCCGCCAGGAAATCGCTCGGGCCATTCCCGATCAGCCGCTCGAACCGATTCCGGTTGATGACCCACTGTTCTCCGCCGCCGATTCCGGCGGCTACGACCTGCGGGAAGTCACCCTCCGCGAGCCGGCCGGCGGCGCCGGGCCGCTGGCAGCCCGCAAACGCCGGGTGCCCCCCAAGCTCGAGGGCATCCGGCTGGGTGACCGCTGGGCGGTGATCTTCTCGCCCTACGACATCTCCTGCGCGCTCGAAAAGCAGAACTCAATGGAGTGCACCGGCTATGACCGGGACGACGCCGAGAAGATCGCCCTCAACGTGCTGCTCTATTCACTGAACCGGTAATTGAGTAC
>CALAZQ010000277.1 GCA_937926325.1 uncultured Planctomycetaceae bacterium
GGTTTTAGAGGCCTACGACGGGCGATCAGCCATCCAGGTGACCCGAGAGCCGTCTGCCAGCAACAACCGAAATCAGGGGGCGAAAATCTCGGACGAACGGAGAGCGTCTATCGGGATGAGCATGGGGCCGGAAGGGGTACCCCATATACGTATAGAAGAAAGAAGAAAAAGAAATAGAGAAGAATAAGACCGGTTCAGCACTCACGCCGATGTAGGTCGACACCAGTGCTGATGTGGGTCAGCATGGGTGCTGATGTTGGCAAGGGCCACTCAGTTCACTCCCGGCTTCCACATGATCTGTCGCGTTCAGGAGCCTGCGGGCAGCCCCACGTTTCACCCGCCCGGGGCCGCCAGTCGACTGGGGTGAGCTAACGCAGTCCGATGATGCTGGGGCGTTGGAGCACGCATCACCGGATGACCTACCCATGATCGACATTCATCACCGCTAACAGCCAACGCCATTCATTCGCGACGCTCGCTCCTGTTGCCGCATTGAAGGCGATTCGGAAGCGGTTTGCGCCGATCGCAGGATTCTCCGCGTGAGCCCGCTCTTTCTCACCTTTTTCTGCCGTTTACGAGGCGGGTGAGTCCGCGATTTGGCGCGAAAAGGTAGCCGAAGCCAACGGTTCGGCTGTTCGCGACGGGCGAGATACTTGCGAAAGTGCCGTTGGCCGTCCTATCCTTTCCCAACGAGGGGCCGACGGTGGTGGGTCCTTCGGCGTTGACGATCACCGCCGTCCCCGAACCCTCCATCTGCGTGATGACCCTCGCCGGTCTGGCTTACGGAAGTGCCATTGGCCGGGCTCTTCTTCGGACCTGCGGCTGCTCCTTCACGTGGCGGCGTAGAACGTAGAAACGGAGCCGCTCGCTAATGCTTTCTCTCTCGTCACGCCGCCGCCACGTCACGAACCTGGCAGCCTCGATCGCTGCTTGCATCGGCGGGCTTTGTTGTGGCTACGGGGGGTCGGTTGCCCGCGCGGGCCTGATCGCCGTGGATGCCGCGGTTCTGGTGAGCTCGGCCACCTGCGACCCGGTTTGCTCTTGGGCATCTGCAAGACGGTCGACGGTCGCGGTGGCCAGTTCCAGGGGGTTCAACGGCAAAGGAAACAAGAGGTTCGGGCCATCAGACGCCATTACGTAGCGTCCCCCGAAGTTGATTTTTCGAGGGTGTCATTCCCTGGTCGATCGGCCAGTCGAATGCGAATTCCCTTTCGTGGTCGCAAAGTGGTTAATCCCTCGGGAACGATGGGATGGTTGGGAGCGAGTTCCCAGGTGAAATGCTGAGCCAGTCGCGCCAGAATCAGTTGTGATTCCACCATTGCGAACTGAGCCCCCACACAGGTGCGCGGCCCCCAGCCAAAAGGCGCATAAGCTCCAGCACGAGGGGGGGCGGAAATGCTGCGATCAAAACGTTCGGGGCGAAACTCCTCGGGCTCACTCCACCACTGGGGATCGCGTTGCAGGTTGTAGATCGACAGTACCACGTAACTCCCCGCTGGAATCTGAAATCCACTGGCTTCATCGCCGGCGATCGCGCGTCTTGGGATCACCCAGATCGGGGGATACAGTCGCATCGATTCTTCGACGATCATGCGGGTGTAAGTGAGCCGGGGCAGGTCTTCCAGTGTGGGAGGACGCCCCCCCAGGACTTCTGAAAGTTCGCCATGCAGTTTTGCGACCGCGCCGGGATTTCGGGCCAGGAGCAGAAACGTCCACGACAGATGATGTGCGGTGGTATCGTGGCCAGCGAGCAGCAGTGTCATGGCTTCATTACGAATCTCCTGATCGCTGAGCGGCTGCCCGGTCTCTTCATCGCGAGCTTGCACTAGCGCCGACAGCAAATCGGCACGCAGTGCTCCCTCATCCCTTCGCTGAGAGATTAATGAACGAATTAACTCTTCGAGTCGATCGCTCGCCTGGCGATATGGGCGATTGAGAATCGGTAGAAACGATTTGAGCGTGTTCCAGTCCCACGCGCCAGCAGCATTGATGGTCGACACCGCCGCCCCGACGGCGGGTGCCTCATGGATCAGATCGGTGCTGAATAAGATTTGTCCGATGACGCGCAACGCGAGCTGGACCAGTTCTTCCACGACGTCAAACTCGACACCAGACTCTAAAAAAGTTCGCCAGCGGGTGACGACGGCATCGGTGGCAGCGACGGTTTGCTCTGCCACATGCTCGAGCTGACGACGTTGAAAGGCGGGTTGAATCAAGCGTCTACGCTGTTGCCACAGGGAGCCGTCACCTGTCAGCAGACTGTTCCCCATGATCTGTTTGAGCAACCAGTATTGGTGAGTCTCCTTCGTATAGTTGGCGATATTTTCCTGCAGAATCCTGAGGACGTGATCGGGATGGCTGAGGACAAAATACTGCATGCCACCGAATCGAAAGCGGGCGACGGGGCCATACTGACGAGCAAGTGAGTCGATGAAATTCAACTGCCCTTGCGTCATCATCCGCCAACTGATGAGACCAGCCGGTCCGGGAGCCTTTGGTTTCTCCGGCATAGCAGAGTCGTACTCCCTGGCGGGGCATGGAAAGATGGATAGAGGCACATTGACAGTGGCACACGAGGAACCTGGTCGCGAAGGATAGCCCGGCCAATGGCACTCCCGCAACGATTACCGAGCTGATGAGCGGCTCGGGAGCTGCGTGCTCTCTTCCCCCGATCCGCGCTAGGCCAGGAAGAGCTCCGTGCTCAGCCACCCCGGCACTGGCTCCCGCCCGATGGAGGCCCGGTGGCTCGTCCACGCCTCGGAGATCAGCCGTGGCATGGGCGGAATATCCGGCCACCTGGAGAAAGTGGCACGCGGAAGGGTCTGGCCCCCTGGGGTCGTGGTG
>CALAZQ010000278.1 GCA_937926325.1 uncultured Planctomycetaceae bacterium
CCCTGGAACTTCACGCTGAAGCCGGCATGGTCGATGCCGAGCAGGTGGAGCATCGTGGCGTGCATGTCGTGCACGGTGCAGACCTTGTCGACGGCGGCGTAGCCAAGGTCGTCGGTCGCCCCGTGGACCAGCCCACCCTGGATGCCGCCGCCGGCCATCCAGACCGTCATCGCCTTGTTGTGATGGTCGCGGCCGGTGCCCTGCGACATCGGCGTGCGGCCAAACTCACCGGCCCAGACCAGCAGCGTCTCATCGAGCATGCCCCGGTCCTTGAGGTCGGTGATCAGTGCCATGCAGGCCCGGTCGATCTCTTCGGCCTTGTACTGCACACCCTGCTTGACGCCACCGTGGTGGTCCCAGTCTTTGTGATACATCTGGATGAACCGCACACCCCGCTCCGCCAGCCGCCGGGCCAGCAGGCAGTTGGAGGCAAACGACCCGTCCCCCGGCTGGCAACCGTAGAGGGCAAGCGTTTCGGCCGACTCGCCCTTGGTGTCCATCAGGTCGGGCACGCTGGCCTGCATGGCAAAAGCCATCTCGTACTGGGCGATGCGAGTGGCAATCTCCGGGTCGGCAGCCAGGGCGTCATGCTGGGCGTTGAGGGCATTGATGGCGTCGATGTCAAGGCCTTGCCGATCGCGGCTGACCCCGGCCGGGTTACCCAGATAGAGCACGGCGTCGCCCTTACTACGAAGCTGCACCCCCTGGTACTTGCTCGGCAGAAAGCCGCTCGACCACTGCCGGGCGGCAATCGGCTGGTTTTGCCCACCGCGGCCCAGTGAGGTCAGCACCACAAAGCCGGGCAGGTCGGCCGACTCGCTGCCGAGGCCGTAGGTGACCCAGGCCCCCATGCTCGGCCGGCCGGCAATCTGGCTGCCGGTGTTCATGAACATGTGGGCGGGGTCGTGGTTGATGGCGTCGGTCGTCATCGACCGGATCAGGCAGATGTCGCCCAGCACCGAGCCGATCTGAGGAAACAGGCTGCAGATTTCGGTGCCGTTTGGTCCCATCTTTTCAAAGGGATGCTGCGGGGCAAAGCAGATCAGCGGCTTCCCCTGGAGCTGGGCCAGCTGCTGGCCCTTGGTCAGGCTTTCGGGCATCGGCTGGCCGTCGAGTTCGGCCAGCTTCGGCTTGGGGTCGAAGGTTTCCAGCTGCGAGGGCCCGCCGGCCATCGTCATCCAGATCACCCGCTTGGCCTTCTGCGGCAGCGGTGGCTTGTCGAAGACGCCGGTCAGCGCGGCGGCCCGGGCCGGGCTGGCAGCGGCCAGCGAGGCGACCGCCACGCCGCCGAGGCCCTGGGCTGATCGACCCAGGAAGGCGCGGCGGGCGATTCTATTGTGCTGGCCCCAGTTGAGTGGTGAGTGGTGTGATGTCATGAAACTGTTCCTTGTGCTTTTCTGCTGGCTTCTTCGGTAGTGTTCGGAGGTCGTTTCCGACGCGTCGGGGCGTTGCCCATGCCATCTCGTCGGACGTTCGCTCCAGACATCCTGTCCTCCACTCACTCGACGGAAACTTCGCTTCGCCATCCGGGCTGCGCTCAGTTTCCGACGCCGCTCGATTGGCATGGGCAACGCCCCTCACCCATTCCAATCAGAGGAGCACCTCTCAAGTAAGTGGCTTGGATTGAACAAGTTTCACTTGGGCTGCTCTTAGCGTGTCGAGCTCGACTACAGCGCAGAACTTTTGTCAAAAACATCCGAGCTAACCTCGTGTAATGGTCTCATGCAGGTTGAAGAGCACCCTGGCGATGTGGGTCCAGGCGGCTAGTTCAGCAACATCGATTGCTTCTGGCAGCGGGGCGAGGCCGGTGGCCACCAGCTTGCTGGCTGCATCGGCGTCGGCCTGATAGGCCGCGCGGTGCCTGGCCAGGAGCGGCAGCAGAGTTTCCAGCTCTTCGACACGGGGCAATCGCTGGAGCGCTTGCTGGAAGGCCCAGGCCAGCCGGGCGTCGTCGCCACCATCGCACTCACGCAGCATCCGGGTCGCGAAGGCCCGGGCAGCCTCGACATAGGTTGGGTCGTTGAGCAGCACGAGGGCCTGCTGCGGAATGTTCGAGCGGTTGCGGCTGGCGCAGCACTCTTCGCGGCTGGGGGCGTCGAAGGCCAGCATGCTGGGATGCAAGAAACTCCGCTGCCACCAGGTGTAGAGGCCGCGGCGATACTGCTTTTCGCCAGCATCGGCTGGATAGGTCCGCCGGGGAAAGTTGAGATTCTCCCAGTAGCCCTCGGGCTGATAGGGCTTCACGCTGGGGCCACCGATCGTCGGCACCAACAGCCCAGCGGTGGCCAGCGCCGCATCACGGACCAGTTCGGCATCGATGCGGAAGGCGGCCTGCCGGGCGAGCTCGCGGTTGCCGGGGTCGGCGGCGAGCAATGCCGGGGTGGCCTGCGACGACTGCCGGTAGGTCTCGCTGGTGACAATCAGCCGGATCATGTGCTTGAGGTCCCAGCCCGAGTCGCGGAACTCGCAGGCCAGCCAGTCGAGCAGGTCGGGATGGGTCGGCGGCTCGCCCTGGCCACCAAGGTCGTCGAGCACCCGCGACAGTCCCGCCCCGAACAACTGGGCCCAGAGCCGGTTCATGATCACGCGGGCGGTGAGTGGGTTTTCCTTGGCAACCAGCCAGCGGGCCAGGTCGAGCCGGGTCAGGTCACGGCTGGCGGCGGCTTCTTCCAGTGCCTTGGAACGGGGCAGGAAGGCGGGCAGGGCCGGCGTGACCACCTCACCCGTCTCGTTCATCCAGTCGCCCCGGGGCAGGATGCGAACAGTCCGCTTGTTGTCGGTGTGGACGCTGACCAGGCATTTGGCCAGCGGGCCGTAGAAGTCGTTGCGGGCCTTTTCAGCGG
>CALAZQ010000279.1 GCA_937926325.1 uncultured Planctomycetaceae bacterium
TTGGAAGCCTCCGGCGGAAGCCGGTGGACCGGCGGTTGGTGTTGCCGCGGTGTCACGTGTGCCGCCTGTCCAGTCGCTGCCGCTCCTGGCTTCCTAGGGGTTGTGGTGGCTGTTCGCGGCACCGTTGGAAGCCTCCGGCGGAAGCCGGTGGACCGGCGGTTGGTGTTGCCGCGGTGTCACGTGTGCCGCCTGTCCAGTCGCTTCCGCTCCTGGCTTCCGAGGTGGCGTCATGTTTGCTGGGCCAGCAGTCGGAGGCTGGCAGTGACGACGTCGTCCACTGACACGTCGAGCGGGTTGCCACGGCCGGCGGGCCAGCGTCGGCCGGTTGGTGGCCGACTGACCGCTGCGGCCAGCCGTTGCCCGAACGACTGCTGCGGCCGCGTTGATCGCAGCAACTCATAGCGGGTGCCCCAGGGATGCCACTGGTGGGGATCTTCCGAACCGAAGATCACCACGCAGGGCTTGCCGAAGGAGGCGGCCAGGTGGACCAGGCCGGTATCGACGCCAATGCAGAGATCGCAGCGGGCGATCAGGGCTGCCGTGTCGGCCAGCGTGCAGGCCGCTGAGAGGTCGTGCAGCCGCTCGACGGCCGGCCCGCAGGCCGCGGCGATCTCTTGATGCATCGCCAGATCGCCCGGGCCACCACACAGCACAAACCGGGCTTCGGCCTGCTTGGCCACCGCGGTGATCACCGCGGCAAACCGCTCGGCCGGCCACTGTTTGGTGATCGCCCCGGCCCGGGGAGCCAGAAAAATCAGTGGCCCCTGGGCTGGCAGGTCGGCCAGCAGCTGGGCCACCTTGGCCGCCGCCTGGGGATCGACCCAGTTCTCGTTGTGACCGTCATCGACAGCAAGGCCGTCGCACCGCAGCTGCTCGAGGAAATGCTCGGCCTCGTGCGCGAGGGGCTTGAGCCGGGCCGCCCGCGAGAGCCAGAGCTGCTGCCCCTGGCAGGCGAAGCCGACCCGGTGCGGGATGCCGGCCACCCAGGCCAACAGGCCGCCGGCTGCCGCCCGCTTGAGCACGTAGGCTCGGTCATAGCCCCGGCCGGCCAGCCAGCGGGCCGTCTGCCGGAGGTCGCCGATCGAGTCACCCAGCGATCGCCGCCGGGTCCGGGGCCGGCTCCAGCGGATCAGTTCATCCACATAGGGGCAGCTGGCCAGCACGTCCCCCGAGACCGGCTCGACCAGCACGTCGATGACCGCCTCGGGAAAGTTCTGCCGCAGGTTCCGCAGAAAGGGGATCGCCAGCAGCGTGTCGCCGATGAAGCGGTTGCGGATGACCAGAATCCGCTGCCGACCACCGCCCGCGGCCGTGGCCGCCATCACCGGGCAAATCCCACGAAGAAGCTGAACAGCTGCTGGCTGTCGAACTCGGCATAAGAGACCGGCACGGCAAAGTCGAGCGCGATCGGGGCCGGGCCGAGGGCCGGCATGGTGATCCGCAGGCCGAAGCCGGGCGAGACCCGCATGTTGTTGATCGAGACGTTCGACTCGACCGTACCGAAGTCGGTGAAGATCACGCCTCGCAACGAATCGTCGGCGGTGATCGGGAAGAGATATTCAATCGTGTTGAGCCACTCAAACGGACCGCCGACGATCGCCAGCTGACCGTTGGAGCCTGCCTGCCGGGGGCTGGCCCCGCGGAAGACGAAACCACGCAGCGTGTTGTAGCCGCCGGCATAAAAGTTGTCGTAGGCAGGCGTGTCGGGGCCGGAGAAGCCCAGCACCGAACCGACCGACAATACATGCCGGCCCGAGCCGTCGGGGCGTTGATTGAGCAGGAAATACTGCCGGCCCTCGAAGACACCCCGTGGATAGACGAAGGTGCCGATCACCTGCTCGAACTCGAGGGTGGCCAGATGGCCCTGGGTCGGCAGGAAGGGACTGTCGCGGGTGTCGTGGATGATGCCGCCACTGAAGCCGTAGGCCGAGTTGACCCCCAGCATGCTGTCAACGTCCGGCACGCCCGGCACCCGGGGATTGAAGACATCGACGCTCTCACCCCGGAAGCCGGCGTTGACCGACAGGTCGGGGGCGAAGGCGAACTGATAGCCCAGGCCCACCCGGCCACCGACGCGGCCCTCGGCCCAGTCGAAGAAGTAGCGGGTGAAGTACGAGGCGCTGGTCGAGAGGCCCACGCGGGTATCGAACAGGTAGGGCTCTTGGAAGGTGGCGGTGTATCGCTGCAGCTCGGTGCCAGGGGCCGCCTCCAGCCGGAACCGCTGGCCCGCCCCGCGGAAGGCGGTGCCGTTTTTGATGTCGTCCCAGCTGGTCGGCAGCCGGGTGATGTCGAAGTTCTGCTCGTCGATGACGATGTTACCGACCAGACCGGCATTGGAGTTGACCCCCGCCCCGATCATCAGTCGGCCGGTCTGGGTCTCTTCGGCGTCGATGTCGACGATGACGTAGGGCTCCTGGCCTGGAAAGACCTGCACCGGCGGCTGGCCGAAGTTGGGCTGCGGCATGCCAGGC
The DNA here is from genome assembly GCA_937926325.1 of uncultured Planctomycetaceae bacterium. Lineage (GTDB taxonomy): Bacteria > Planctomycetota > Planctomycetia > Pirellulales > UBA1268 > UBA1268. The sequence goes on from CALAZQ010000279.1 coordinate 2,472, forward strand.
TGAAAGCCGGGCTGGCCGCCGGGGGGCAGCATGCCGGGCTGGCCCATGCCAGGCTGGGCAAA
>CALAZQ010000280.1 GCA_937926325.1 uncultured Planctomycetaceae bacterium
TCGCATGCTTCCGCCCCAAGGAAAGTCGGGCAGGAGGCCCGAGCTTTCCGTGAAGCTAGCTGTCGCCAATGAGCACCAGCGGAAGCGTGCGAACCTCGGCTTCGCATGCTTCCGCCCCAAGGAAAGTCGGGCAGGAGGCCCGAGCTTTCCGTGAAGCCAGCCGTCGCCAATGAGCACCAGCGGAACGTCACAAACCTCGGCTTTGTGTCGTTCCGCCCCAAGGAAAGGCCGACAGGATGTCGGCGCTTTCCGTGAAGCTAAAAGTAAAAAGGAATGCCGTTTTTCTGGAAGTAGGCCTTTTCCTCCGGTAGAAACTCATCGCCGAGCCTTTCAAAGCCCCCCGCTTGTTTGAACTGCTGCAGGAACGCATCAATTTGCCGCCGGAGTTCAGTGTCGGACTTTCGCAGGCCGATCGCCCAGGTCTCTTCACGGAAGGGCCTCAGCAGTGCTCGGGTGGTGTCGGGATGGCGGCGGTGGTGGCGGTAGATCGAGAGGGAGTCGTAGATGAAGGCATCGACCTTGCCCTGGATCACCTCAAGGACTGCCGCTGACTCCCTGTTGAGCACGAACACCCGGGCCTGTTTGAGATCACGGGCGGCGAACTTGTGAGCGGTCGTCCCCATCTTCACCGCCACCCGAACCCCTGGGCGGTCGAGGTCGTCAGCCGAACGGAGCGATGTGTCCCTGCCGACCAGCAGGGTCAGTCCGGTGGTGAGATACGGCTGCGAGAAGGCGATTGACCGGGCTCGCTCGGGCGTGGCGGTCATCGACGAGATAATGCAGTCGATCGTGCCGGTGCGGAGGGCCGGAATGAGACCGTCGAAGGCGATGTTTTCAATGATGACCTCCCGCCCGAGGAACTGGCCGAGGGCCTGGGCCAGACTCACGCTGACACCGGTCGGTTGGCCGTCGGTGTCGGTCATCTCAAACGGTGGATAAGAAAGCTCCATCCCGACCCGTAACGGTTGAGCGGCAGTGGCCACCGCACCTGGCAGCGAGAGCGTCGCCGCCCACACGGCGGTGGTGACAACGCAAACGAAAAGCCACCGTGTCCAGGGAGAAATGCAACTGTTGATGAGACCGCACTCCACAATTCGGGGGCCAATAATCGATCTCGAGCATAGCGGAGCATCAAGGGCGAGCCGAAAAACCGGTTGACATGTCGGGAGCTTGCGATATATTTGTTAGTCAAGGAGATTCTGTTTCTTCGGGTGAGGAGGAGTTGTGTATGGCAGAGACAGCGACTGAACACTTCCCGGTTTTAATTCTGGGTGGCGGATCTGCCGGCATCAGCGTGGCGGCCCGACTCCGGCGGGCGAACCGCAGCCTTGGCATCGGCATCGTCGAGCCCTCCGAAAGCCATTACTACCAGCCGCTCTGGACGCTGGTCGGTGCGGGGGTCTTTTCTCCGGAAGCGAGTCGGCGGCGGGAGGCTGACTACATTCCTGCCGGTGTCGACTGGATTCGCGATCGCGTGACCGCAATTGAGCCGGACGCAAAGGCTGTGCGAACCGAGGCTGGACGCCAGCTGACGTATGACTGGCTGGTAGTGGCCCTGGGCATCCAGATCGACTGGAACGCCATTCCAGGGCTGGCTGAGGGCATCGGCACGCGGGATATCTGCAGCAACTACTCGTATCAGCACGCCGCCTACACCTGGGAGTGCATCCGCTCGTTTCAGGGCGGCACCGCGCTGTTCACGATGCCCAACACCGCGGTGAAGTGCGGCGGAGCCCCACAGAAAATCATGTATCTGGCCGACGATGCCTTCCGCCGCCGTGGCGTTCGCGACAAGTCGGAGGTCGTCTTCGCGACCCCGCAGCAGGCGATCTTTTCGGTGCCGAAATATCGGAAGACGCTCGAGGCGGTGGTCGCCCGTAAGGGGATCGACGCCCGCTTCCGCCACAATCTGATCGAGATCCGGCCCGATGCCCACGAAGCTGTCTGCGAACTCGTTGACAGCGGCGAGCGGGTCACGATTCCCTACCAGATGATTCACGTCACCCCGCCGATGAGCAGCCCGGACGTCATCAAGCAGAGCCCGCTCGCTGATGCAAAGGGCTGGGTCGAGGCTGACAAGCACACGCTGCGGCATCCCCGCTTCCCGGAGGTCTTCGCGATCGGTGATGCTGCCGGGCTGCCGACCTCGAAGACGGGCGCGGCGGTTCGCAAGCAGGCCCCGGTGTTGGTGGCCAATCTGCTGGCGGCCATGGAGGGTCGGCCACTCACGGCCAGCTATGACGGCTACTCGTCCTGCCCGGTGGTCACCGGCTACAACCGGATGATGCTGGCCGAGTTTGACTATGACGGTGAGCCGGCCGAAAGCTTTCCCTTCGACCAGGCCAAGGAACGCTACAGCATGTGGCTGCTGAAAACCCAGGTGCTGCCGCGGCTCTACTGGCACGGCATGCTGCGGGGCCGGCTGT
>CALAZQ010000281.1 GCA_937926325.1 uncultured Planctomycetaceae bacterium
GTCCAGCGAGTGGGCAGGGGTATCTCCGAGCGGATTGTCCTGACGGTGCCTCGTTTTCCGAAAAGACCTCGCGACGATCGCTTGGCATGCTACGCCAGTTCCCGGAGGTACTCCAGCGTGTAGATGCCGCTGTCATGACCGTCGGAGAAGATGATTTTGTAGGCGTACTGCCCGACCGGCTGCATGCCGGTCACCGTCAGGGGCGATAGTTCCGCCGGGCTGAGCACCTGCAATGGGTCGGCCGCCGGGGTGGCTGTTCGCTGCTCGCGGCAGGTGGCGCAGGGGCAGGCATCGCGGAGCAGCCTTGGCGTGTATGACGCGGTGACGCCGTCATTCCAGTCAACTTCGATTGTGGCGTCATCCCGTCGACGAATCGCCTGGGGAACTGGTTCAGCCATTGTTTCCTTCCTTCACAACCCGTCGCCGGTTCGCTTATCGACCACTCGTCGCCCCTTGCCCTCAAAGCGGGGCAGACTGCCAGAGGGCACCACTTCAACCTCGACTCGCAGGCCGAGCCGCACCTGCAGTTCGCGGGCGATCCGGTCAGGGGCGTTCAGCTGATCCTCGATTTCCAGGGCGAGGCTGTCGAGGCTGCCCTGACGACCGACCGTCAGCCGGTATTCCACGATCTCCGGGAAGCCGCGAACAATATTGTCGATGGCTGACGGAAAGACGTTCACGCCCCGGACGACGAGCATGTCGTCGGCCCGGCCGAGCACTCCGCCCTCAAGCCGTACCCAGGGCGAGCCGCCAGCTGACAGCTCTTCCGCGGTCGGCCAGCGGGGACGGACCACATCGCCCGTCCGGTAGCGGATGACGGGGCAGCCGGCCCGGCCCAGGGTGGTGATTACCAGTTCTGCGAGTTCACCATCGGCTGCCGGCGTGCCCTCTTCGAGCCGGAGAAATTCAGGATGGAACCAGTCCTCGATCACCTCGAGCCCAGGCCCGCTGACCACACCGACCCCCCAGGGCCCGATTTCGGTGGCGCCGGCATGGTCGAGCACGTCGGCCCCCCAGGCCGCGGCGATCCGCTGCCGGACAGCGGGAACCGAACCACCAGGCTCACCCGCGACGACCACGCAGCGAACCGAAGAGCCAGCCGCGTCGAGACCCGTTTCAGCGGCGACTTCGGCAAGCCGCAGGGCATAGCTTGGGGTGGCGAGCAGGATCGCCGGCGCGGTTGCCCGCAGTAACTCGAGTCGGGCGACGGTTGAGAGGCCACCGCTGGGAATGGCCCGCCCGCCCGCGGCGATGGCTGCATCAAAGCCGCTCCAAAAGCCGATATAGGGGCCGAAGGAGGCGGCGACAAAAACCCCGTCACCCGGTTGCAGTCCGGCCCGTGCGTAAATGTGTCGCCAGCAGTCCAGCCACCACTGCCAGTCGGCGGCCGTGTCCCAGACGGGCAGGGGCCGCCCGTGACTGCCACTGGTCTGATGGAAACGAACGTAGCGGTCGGCCGGCCACGACTGGTTGGCCATGCCTGCAGAGCCAAAGCCTTCGACGAGATCGGCCTTGGTGGTGAACGGAAGCCCGGCCAACTCCTCGAGCGACGAGAGCACGGCGGATTTTCCGGCGAACCGCGCCGCATAGAAGCGATTGGCCGGCAGGATGTCGGCCAGCAACCGGTTGAGCCGGTCCAGCTTCAGCCTGTCGAGGGCCTGGCGGTTGGTGAACGGTGGCGAACTGGGTGAGGTTCCCATAGCGGCATGATGGCTGCGGCATCCCTGCCTGAGCGAGGGCTGAGCCGGCGGTCCTCCGGGTGTCAGCTGGTCGCGCCGACGGCCGCCGCGTTGATCACGGCGGCGATCCGGACGGCGTCGTGACAGGCATCTTCGCTCAGGCCGAGCTTCAGCAGGCTGGCTTCATGGCTCTGCAGGCACATCTCGCAGCCGGCCAGTGCGGCACATCCAAGACTCATCAGTTCAAACTCGGCCTTGGTGGTTGCCGGCTGATTCATCCGATTCATCCGCAGGCGGGCCGGCCGAGCGGAATAGCTCTCCTTCCCGATCATGTGGCGGAATCGGTAATAGACGGTGTTCATCGCCATGATGCCGGCGGCGGCCTCGGCATCGGCCAGCACGCCGACCGCCGCCTCGCCCAGGCCGGCCTGGATGTCGGCCGCCACCGCCGCGGCGAGTCTGTCGGCCCGGATGAACCGGGCCGCTGCCAGAGCCACGCCGAGGGCCTGAGCCGGCTGCAGGTGCTCGCCGGCCAGCACGCTGGAAAGGTTCAGCCGGATGTCCTTGAGGTCATCGGGCAGGGCATCGCGGAGGGTGTCGAGGGCGGGGGTGGGAACAGACATCGCGGTGGTCTCCTGAAAATCACAGATTGTTTTCCGTCGATTCTAGCGGCTGATTGAACCAGAGGGCTGCTGGATGCTACCCTCGGCAAAATTTGTTTTTTCTTTGCTCCGACAGGCCCCACTGATGCCCCGCCGCGACGATCTCCGCACCATCCTCCTGATCGGCTCCGGGCCGATCGTCATCGGCCAGGCCTGCGAGTTCGACTATTCCGGCACCCAGGCCTGCA
>CALAZQ010000282.1 GCA_937926325.1 uncultured Planctomycetaceae bacterium
CAACAAAAAGGGTCAGGCGTCGGCAAACCGGCCGAGGATCAGCGAGATGTTCTGGCCACCGAAGCCGAAGCTGTTGGAGAGCACCCGCTGGCAGGGTGCCTCACGGGCGGCATTGGGAATGTAGTCGAGGTCGCAGTCAGGGTCGGGGGTCTCGTAATTGATTGTCGGCGGCAGCACGCCGTCGCGGATCGCCAGCAGCGACACGATCACCTCGGTGGCCCCGGCGGCCGCGATCAGGTGGCCCATCATGCTCTTCGTGCTGGAGACCGGGATCTTGTAGGCCCGCTCTTCGAATACCTTCTTGATAGCCAGTGACTCAACCCGGTCGTTGACACTGGTGCTGGTGCCGTGGGCGTTGATGTAGTCGATGTCGTCACGGCCGAGGCCGGCATCGTCGAGTGCCATCTTGATGCAGCTGGTCGCGCCGCGGCCTTCAGGATGGGTGTCGGTGATCCGGAAGGCATCGGCGGTCGAGCCATAGCCAAGCACCTCACCGTAGATCGTCGCCCCCCGGGCCCGGGCATGCTCAAGTTCCTCGAGCACCACCATCGCCGCACCCTCACCCAGCACGAACCCGTCGCGGTCGTTATCGAACGGCCGGCTGGCCCGCGCTGGTTCGTCGTTGCGGGTCGAGAGCGCCGTCAGCAGATTGAACCCCGTCACCCCGAAGGGATGAATCATGCTGTGGGTGCCGCCGGAGAGCATCACGTCGGCATCGCCCCGCCGCACCAGTTCGGTCGCCTCGCCGATCGCCTGGCTCGAGGCCGCACAGGCGGTCAGGCAGTTGAGGTTCGGCCCCTGGGCGTCAAACAGAGCCGCCAGATGCCCGGCCGGCATGTTCGGCTCTTGCTCAACCTCGGTGAGCGGATGGAGCGTCTCCAGGCCGAGCCGGGTGAAGGTCGCGACGTTGAGCGACTCGCCCTCGATCGACGCCATCATCATCCGGGTGAACGACTCGAAGTCTTGCTGCCCTTCCCCACTGCCGAGATAGATGCCAAGCCGATCGGGGGCGGCGGCAAGCCCCTGCTCGAGGCCGGCAAGACGCATCGCCTGCAGGGCGGCGCCGGCGGCAAACTTCGTATGCCGTCCACAGAACTGCCAACGATCTTCGGGCTGGCCCTCGGCGGTGACGGACCAGTTTTTGACCTCGGCGGCAATCTGGGTGGGAAACCGGGAGGCATCGAAGACGGTGGTGGGACCGACCCCGGACCGGCCCTCCTTGAGATTGGTCCAGAGTTCCTCAACCGTGACCCCCAGCGGTGTCACACAGCCCATTCCCGTGATCACAACCCGACGACGACCGGCCACCATTGCGGCTCCTTTTTCCTGAGGCGGGACTCCACCGCGGCAAGCGGCACCACCGCCATCACGATAACGATCCCGCCGCCGGAAGCCTACCAGTCCGGCCGGACCAGCGGATTCCCCGCCTCATCGCGGCCGATATCGTAGATGTGCATGTGGTCGAGCCATTTCAGCAGCTCGCCCGGCTCAAACAGCTTGGGCACCCCTTCACCGGGCTCGAGGTGAGCAAAGAACAGCTCTGCCTCGCCCTGCAGTTGCTCGTTTCCTGCGGGATCGACCACCTGGCTACTGACCTTGGCCAGCGAGCCGGTCGGCTTGAGGTCGAGGATGGTGGCCCGGAAATGCAGCGTATCGCCCGGCACGGCGTCGTAGTGGAACTCGGCCTTGGCCACCTTCGCGAGCACGACTCGGCGGTTGAACTCGAGCGCTTCGGCCACCAGCAGCCCGGCCGTCTGCGCCATGCCCTCAACCACCAACGAGTTCGGCATCAAGGCGGCGCCGGGAAAATGGTCGTGCAGGTGCTCCTCAGCGAGAGACACATTCTTCACGGCCGTGGCCTGCTTGCCACGGACAAACTCACTGAACCGATCGATCCAAAACCAACGCATAGCGGCTGCCGCACTCCCTTCGCCATACCCGCCACCCGCTGGTCAACGGGTGGCCAGATCCAGGGCCGGGCCGATCCCCGGCCTTCGCTTGCACATCCGCCCGGCTCAGCCGCCGAGTTTGCTGGCGACGTAGCGAACCATGTCCTCGACCGTGAGCGTGTTGGGAAAGTTCTGCACGCTCGGGTTGGCCTCGAACTTGGTCAGGTCAACGAATGGCATCCGTTCTTTCAGAGCGGCCAGGCCTGCCTCGTTGAGCTTGCCGTTGACGACGAAGTCGGTGCTGGAGAGCACGTCCTCGGGAAAGAGTTCGCTGCGGGGAATCTTGATGCCGAATGCTTTTTCCAGCCGGAACACGATGTCGAGGAAGTCGATCGACTCCGCTCCAAGATCGCCCACCATCGTGGCCTCTGGGGTCACCTCGTCATCGTCCACACCGAGCGCATCGACGAGGGCGGCTTTTACTTTTTCGTAGATTTCATCGCGAGACGGCATCGACATCACACCTTCAGAGGGAGTGGGAACCTGCAACACGGGCCGCCTGTGGACTCGTCTTCACCGCTGGATGCGGTGACCGCGACCACCGAAAAACCTTTGGCTTTTTTGGTGGTCGCCATAGTGG
>CALAZQ010000283.1 GCA_937926325.1 uncultured Planctomycetaceae bacterium
CGGCCTGCGACTGGCCGGCGATTCCCAGTGACGTCGGGGCCCAGTCGCTGGCACGGCTTTATCAGTTGCAGCACAGCGAATGGCTGCAGCCTGAGGCAGTTCAGGCGGCTCAGTGTCGACAGCTGCAGCTCCTGTTCAACGAAGCGGTGCAGGCCATGCCGCTATGGAAGGCGCGGCTGGAAGCGGTCGGCTATCGGACGAGCATGCCGGTTGATGACGCCGTGCTGCAGGCGATTCCGGTGCTGACCCGAGCGGAAGTGCAGCAGCTTGGGCCGCAGCTTTTCAATCGAGGCCTGGGCAGCAGGCACGGTGGTATCCGTCAGGGCCAGACGTCAGGCTCCACCGGCAGGCCGGTCAAATATCTCCAGACCGATCTGACGATGTTGTTCTGGCGGGTGCTCACCCTGCGAGAGCACCTCTGGCAGGGCCGCGACTTCTCCGGCACGCTGGCAGCGATCCGCTCCAATGTCGAGCGGGGACGGTCATCGACCTGGGGGGCGGCGACCGACCAGGTCTTTCAGACGGGGCCGGCCGTGAGCCTGAATATTCGGGAAGATGTGGCCGCGCAGCTCGACTGGCTGGCGGCCGAAAACCCGCAGTACCTGCTCACGCACCCCTCAAACCTGCGGTCGCTGCTGCGGCTGGCGGCAGCCCGCGGGGTTGAGCTGCCAGCACTCAAACAGGTGCGGACTTTCGGTGAGATGCTGCCGGCTGAAACGGTGGCCCGCTGCCGGGAGGTCTGGGGCGTCGGGGTGGCCGACATCTATTCATCCGAAGAGATCGGCGTGATCGCCTTTCAATGCGAGCAGGGCTGCTATCACGTGCAGGCTGAAAATCTGCTGCTGGAAATTCTCGACGAGGCGGGAGAGCCGCAGCCGCCGGGTCGGATTGGCCGAGTGGTGATCACGCCACTGCACAACCTCGCCATGCCGCTGATTCGTTACGAGCTGGGCGACTACGCCGCCTTCGGCCCGGCCTGCCCGTGTGGCCGAGGCCTGCCCGTGCTCCAGCAGATTGTCGGCCGGCGGCGGAACATGCTGCGGCTGCCTGATGGCACCGAGCACTGGCCGAGTTTTCCCGAGGACCGCTGGGCCGGCATTGCGCCGATCCGGCAATTGCAGGCGGTCCAGACAACCCTCGAAACGGTTGTCCTCCGCGTGGTCACCAGCCGATCGCTGACAGCCGACGAGATCGTCCGCTTGCAGCAGGTCTTTGCCGAGATGCTCTGTTATCCTTACGAGATCGTTGTCGAACCGGTCGCCGACATCCCCCGGCAGGCCAACAGCAAGTTCGAAGACTTCGTCAGTGAGCTTGACTGACCCGCCGACCGGTACGCCTCAGGGCATGGTCAGCCGCAGGCCGCCAGCCGGCGCAGGCAGGGTTCTCTGGTGCCAAGGGAAAAGAGCGAGAGGCTCAGGTTGGACCTCAGCAGAGGATGAAAACCACTGCCCTGCTGGAAAATGGCCAAGATTGCCTCGCTCAAGATCAAAGGCTCGTATCGCTC
>CALAZQ010000284.1 GCA_937926325.1 uncultured Planctomycetaceae bacterium
TCTCCTGCAACGCCGATGGCCGCCATGACGACACCATTGCTGCCGCCCGGCGGTTCATCAGTGGCATCCAGTGGGACGGCGAGGAGGGGAAACAACCGGCTGATCCGGCCTATGGCGGCGCCGGCTACGGTAGCCACAAGCGGCCTGATCTTTCCAATACTGCCTTTCTGATTGAGGCCCTGAAATCGGCCGGGGCCGGCACCGATGACCCGGCCATTCAGCGGGCACTGGTCTTCGTCTCACGAACGCAGAACCTTGAGGGGCCGCACAACACGCTGCCGTTTGCCACCAAGAATCCTGACGGCGGCTTCTATTACACCCCGGCCAACGGGGGTGAAAGTCAGGCAGGGGAGACGCCGGCCGGTGGGCTGCGAAGCTATGGCTCGATGACCTATGCCGGGCTGAAGAGCATGATCTATGCCGGTGTGGCCAAGGATGACCCGCGGGTGGTGGCGGCAACCGACTGGCTGAAGCGGCACTATACGTTTGCTGAAAACCCCGGTCTGGGGAATGCCGGGAGGTACTACTATCTGCACACGGCGGCCAAGGCTCTCGACGCCCTTGGCCAGGAGACCTTCACGGATGCCGACGGCAACGAGCACCGCTGGCGGCAAGAACTGGCGGCCGCCATCATCGCCGACCAGCAGCCGGATGGCTCCTGGGTGAACGACAACCCTCGCTGGCTAGAGGGCGACGCCAACCTCGTGACCAGCTACGCCCTGCTCGCCCTCAGCCTCTGCCGCTGACGTTGCTTGAGCAGGCTCAGTCAGCTGGCCGAGGAATGCCGCCACGGTGGTCGAGCAGCTGCTGCAACTGGTCGCGGATGGCGGTTCCCTCAGCCGTGAGCAAGTGGTGGGCAAGGTTGTGCTGCTCTTGCCGGTCAGCTGCGACATGAAAAAAGCGGCCGTCATCGTAGAGCTTGTAGGCGGCGGTGCGGGCAAAGGCCCGCCCCGGCAGGCCGCCGTTGCGGGAGTACCAGACGTGGATTGCCTCGCGGTGCGGCTGCCCTTCTCCCCGCAAATTTGCCAGCAGACTGGCACCGTCGAGCGGCAGATCTGCCGGCGGCACAATGCCTGCTGCCTCACAGAGCGTCGGAAAAATGTCGCTGACATCGGCCGCGTGAGAGACGACATGCCCCGCCTTGATCGCCGCCGGCCAGCTGACCACACAGGGCACCCGGGTGCCGGCATCGGTCAACGAACCCTTGCCGCCGGCGACCTTGCCAAAACTCGTCCGGGTGACAATCGGCTTGTCGGTGCCGTTGTCACCGATGAAGACCAGCAGGGTGTTCTCCCGCAGCCCAAGCTTGTCGAGGTGGTCGTCAATTCGGCCGACCGTCTTGTCGACGTAGCGAACCATGTCGGCAAAGTGCCGGGGGTCGCCCTTGTAGCTCGTCGAACCAAGCGAGTCAGGGTCCCACGCGGCTGAGTCGGGCGTGGCGGAAAACGGGCAATGGGTCAGCACCATCGGGTAGTAGACCAGGAATGGGGCGTCCCGATTGCGATCAATAAAGTCGGTGATGAAGGTGCAGAGGAGATCGGTCGAGAACTCACCGCTGTCATAATCAACCGGCTTGCCGTTGTGCTCGAGCCTCGGGTTCGCGTAGCGGGTGTCGTGGCCGGTAAGTTCCCGCGGCCGGGTGTGCTGCCAGAGCAGCGCCTCATCAAAGCCGAAGTGCTGTGGAGCATCAGGCTCACGGCCCAGTTGCCACTTGCCGGCAATACAGGTGCGGTAGCCGGCATCACGGAACAGTTGGGCGAAGGTCACCTGGTCTCGGGGGAGCAGGCCGAACCGACGGTAGTTCCGCCGGTTCGACTGACCCGTCATCAGCTTGACCCGGGTCGGCGTGCAGAGCGGCTGGGCATGAAACTGCTCAAACCGCACCCCTGACGCCGCCAGCCGGTCGAGTTCGGGCGTCTGGTAGTCGAGGCTGCCGCTCGAGCCAAGGCACTCATAGCCGAGGTCATCGGCCATGATCAGCACTACATTCGGCTGTTCAGCCACCTCTCCAGTTGCTGGAATCGCGATCACTGCTGTGGCAAGGAAAACCGAAAGCCGTCCGAGACGAATTGCGTTCATCCCTCAGTCCTTCAGGTCGAACAGTCGGCGGAGGGCATCGAGCAGGCCATGGGGTGGGCCGGCATGGCTCTCGTTGCGGAGCGAGGCCAGCGGGGGATGGAGCATCTTGGCGGCATAGCGGCTGAAGGCCTGCCGGATTTCTTCGCGGGCAGCCTCGTCAAGGTCGGGCAGCTTGCGGAACAGCCGGTCGAGCTCGGCTTCACCCGTTTCGTTCCAGCCGGCCCGTAGCTGCTCGATCACCGGTACCGTCGAACGGTGGTGCAGGTCCCCCATGAACCGCCGGGTCTCTTCATCGATGATCGTCCAGGCCGCCGGCATTTCCCGCTGCCGCCGTCGCCGGTTGGCCTCGCAAGCCTGGCCGAGATCGTCAACCGAATAGAGCCAGACCCCAGGCCGCTCGCCGATGGCCGGGTCGAAGTCGCGGGGCACCGCCAGGTCGAGCACCACCAGCGGTCGGCCCTGCCGCTGAGCCTCGATCTGCGCAAAGGCGGCGAGCGTCACCACCGGCTCGGTCGCCCCGGTCGTACTGACGATCAGGTCGGCCGCAACCAGTTCGGCAGCGAGGTCGTCATAGCGGCCTGCCGTCGCCCCCAGCCGGGTGGCCAGTTCGGTCGCCCGGCCGGCGGTGCGGTTGACCACCCGCACGTCGCGGGCCCCCGCATCCCGCAGATAGCGAAGCGTCTCTGCGGCCATCTTGCCCGCGCCGACCAGCAGGACCCGCTTGTCGTCGAACCGCTCAAACACCCCGGCGGCAAAGTCGGCCACCGCCACGCTCGGAATGGAGAGCCGTTCGCGGCCGAGCGCAGTCTCGCTGGCGACCCGTTTGGCCGCGCGGAGGGCCGCCTGAAAGAGTTCTCCGGTAAGTGGGCCCGTCGTACCGCTGGCGACGGCCAGCTGCCAGGCCTGCTTGACCTGGGCAACGATCTGCGGCTCACCCAGCACCATGCTGTCGAGGCCGGCAGCCACACTAAAGAGATGCTTGACCGCTGCAGGCCCGCGGTCGCCGGCCAGCACGCTGCTGACTGCGGCCAGTTCGACACCACGACACTCCGCCAGGAACATTGCCAACTCGTCCGGAGGGGGCGGCCCCTGCCGCTGTTCAGCGGCGGCGTAGAGCTCCACCCGGTTGCAGGTTGAGAGCAGCACCGCCTCGTTCCCGGGGAACTCCCGCCGAAACCGGTCGAGGGCGTCAGCGGCCTGCTCAGCCGAAAACGCCAGCCGTTCACGTAGCTCAATGGGCACGGTGTGGTGGCTGCCGCCGGCGAAGGTGAGACTCATGCGGCACCTCCCGCCAGCGGCGCGGCAACGGCCGGCTGCCGCGGTGGCATCCCGTGCTGCGTGGGGCCCAGCACACCCCAAAGGATTGACGCCGTCAGCATCACGAGGCTCACCAGCGACAGGAGAGCCGTCACCCGGCGGCCCTCGGGACGATGGCTCAGCAGCCGGCTGATCACAGCTGCGGCCACCAGCCAGGTCACGAGGGCACCCATCCGCAGCACGACCGGATCGTTCCAGGGGACAATCTCGAGCAGGCCCCGCTGCCGGTTGACGGCATTGAGGATCATCCCTGAGAGAAAGCCGCTGCCGCCGGCCCAGGCGGCCACCACGGTCATTCGTGAGGCCCAGAGTGACATCTTCTCGAGGCTGGGCATCCGAAAGCCCTGCAGCGGCGCCTGCTTGCGGGCCAGCCGGCCGGCCTGAATCAGCCACATGCCGCCGGCCAGGCCGCCGAGCACCACAGCAACACTCATCAGCAGGTTGAAACTGCCGTGGATCGCTCCCCAGGTCTGGGTGGCGGGGCTCTGCGGAAAGGGTTCGCGGCTGGAGAGTTCCGCTGCTCCGATCAGGCCGAGCACCACCGGCAGCACAAACAGCCCCACCGGTGTCCGGGGGTTGGAGAGTGTCATCCAGAGTGAGCCGGCGGCCAGCAGCCAGGCGGCCAGCAGGTACCAGTCAAAGGCACTGGACAGCGGCAATGCCGTGACCGTCGCCGCCCGCCAGACCAGATAGAGCGTATGGGCCAGCAGTCCGGCAGTGACAAAGCCGACCATCGTCACCCCACGCACGCCCGAGCGAAACCAGAGCCGGGTGGCCTCAAAGGCCAGCCCAACGGCATAGCTTGCTGCAAAGCAGACGACGGAAATGCGGGAAATGAAATCAGCCATGGACAAAAACCGGTCCGGTCTGAACGGCTTACGCAGGTTGGGAAACTGTTATCAGATCGATATTCAATTGTAGCCCGCGAAAGGCCCGGCACGAGCAGGCGGGACCGGTCATCGTGGCCTATATTTGAGGCCATGTCACAGCCTTCGCAGTCCACCGTCGCCACCAGCCCAGCCCACGATTCGCTGTTTCTGCGGGCCTGCCGGCGAGAGCCGGTGCCCCGGCCACCGGTCTGGCTGATGCGGCAGGCTGGCCGCTATCTGCCGGAATATCAGGCGATCCGCAGCAAGGTAACGTTTCTGGAGCTTTGCAAATCGCCGACGCTCTCGGCCGAGGTGATGCTGGCGACGGTCGATCGGCTCGAGGTCGATGCAGCGATCATCTTCAGTGACCTGTTGCCGCTGCTGGAACCGATGGGTCTGCAGCTTGAGTTCGCCGAAGGCGAAGGGCCGGTCATCCACAACCCGATCAAGAGTCCTGACGATCTACCCCGGTTCCGGGAACTGGAAGACGTCAGCCCACTCGACTTTGTCTACGAGACCGTGCGGGCCACCCGGGCGGGCCTTGACCCGGCCCTGCCGGTCATCGGCTTTGCCGGCGCGCCCTTTACGCTGCTCGGGTATGCGATCGAGGGGGGCACCAGCCGCAACTGGCTGGCGACCAAGCGGCTGATGCTGACTGAGCCCGACACCTGGCATGAACTGATGGGCCGACTGGCCCGCACCATCAGCCGCTATCTGCTCGCCCAGTTTGATGCCGGCGCCGACGCGGTGCAGGTCTTCGACAGCTGGGTCGGCTGCCTCGGTCCGGAGCACTATCGCGAGTTCGTGCTGCCCCACAGCCGGGCGGTGCTCGAGGCGGTGGCTGATCGAGGACCGGTGATTCACTTTGCCGCCGGCAACCCCACGTTACTGCCCCTGGCCGCGGAAGCCGGCGGGACCGTCATGGGCATCGACTGGCGAATCGACCTCGACGAAGCCTGGCAGCGGGTGGGCCACGACCGGGCGGTGCAGGGCAATCTCGACCCGGCGGTCCTGCACACAACACCTGAGGTGGTGCGGCAGCGGACGCTCGATGTGCTCGCCCGGGCGGGCGGCCGCCCCGGTCACATCATGAACCTCGGCCACGGCATCCTGCCCCAGACGCCGGTCGAAAATGTGCTGGAACTGATCGCCACAGTGAAGGCCGCCGGCTGATCCAGCGACGGGTCGCCCGCCGCGAATCGTCTGGTATTCTGTCGCTGCAGACTGCTTCCTCCCCGCCCCTCTCGAGCCCGGAAAGACTTCGAACGATGAGCCAACCCACTCCCATCACCGTCGCCAAGGGTGACGGCATCGGCCCCGAAATCATGGACGCCACCCTCCACATCCTGAAGGAGGCGGGGGCGAGCCTGGCAATCGAGGAAATCTCGATCGGGGAGCAGGAGTACCTCAAGGGCAATGCCGCCGGCATCGCCCCGGAGGCGTTTGAGTCGATCCTCCGCACCAAGGTCTTTCTCAAGGCGCCGATCACGACCCCGCAGGGGGGCGGCTACAAAAGCCTCAACGTCACCACCCGCAAGGCCCTCGGCCTCTATGCCAACGTCCGGCCCTGTGTGGCCTATCACCCCTTCGTCCGCACCAAGCACCCCAAGATGGACGTGGTGATCGTGCGGGAGAACGAAGAGGACCTCTACGCCGGCATCGAGCACCAGCAGACGGTCGACGTCACCCAGTGCCTGAAGCTGATCACCCGCCAGGGGACTGAGCGGATTGTTCGCTATGCCTTTGAGTACGCCCGGGCCAACGGCCGCCGGAAGGTGACCTGCTTCACCAAGGACAACATCATGAAGATCACCGATGGTCTGTTCCATCGGATCTTCGAGGAGATCGCCGGCGAATATAGCGACATCGAGAACGAGCACTGGATTGTCGATATCGGTGCCGCCAAGCTGGCCGACACGCCGGAGAACTTCGACGTGGTGGTGATGCCGAACCTCTACGGCGACATTCTCAGCGACGTGGCGGCCCAGATTGCCGGCTCGGTCGGCCTGGCCGGCTCAGCCAACATCGGGCCGGAGCAGGCGATGTTCGAGGCAATTCACGGCTCGGCCCCGCGGCGGGCCGGCCAGAACCTGGCCAATCCCTCCGGGCTGTTCCTCGGGTCCGTCATGATGCTGTTGCACATCGGCCAGAATGAGGTCGCCGAGCGGGCCCACAACGCCTGGCTGAAGACGATTGAGGACGGCGTCCACACCTACGACATCTACAAGGAAGACGTCAGCAAGGAGAAGGTCGGCACCAAGGAGTTTGCTCAGGCGGTGGTGGCCCGGATGGGCCAGAAGCCGGAAACCCTGCCGGCGGTCTCGTACAGCCAGCAGAAAAGCACCATCAACACCAACCCGCCCTACACCCGGCCCCAGGTCGAGCGGAAGCTGGTCGGGGTCGATGTCTTCTGCGAGCATGTCGGGGCCACCGCCGAGGTGGCCAAGGGCATGCAGTCGTGCGACAACGATCGGCTCAAGCTGCGGATGATCTCCAGCCGCGGCATGTCGGTCTGGCCAGAGGGCTTTGCCCAGACACTGCTCTGCGACCATTGGCGGTGCCGGTTCTTGGTTGACGATGCCGAAAATGGTCCGGCCCTGCCCCATGCCGAGATCGTCGCCCTGCTCGACCGGGTGAGCAAGTCGGGCCTCGAGTTCATCAAGACCGAGGGGCTCTACTACTTCGACGGCAAGCCGGCCTTCCAGATGGGCCAAGGGCAGAAGTAGCCGGGCGGCGAAGGCAGGTCTTTCCCGCGGGCAGATGACGTCGCGGCGTTGCCGTGGTCGAGCTGCAGCGTTCGGCCTGCCGTGTGGATGTTTTTGCGACAGGCGGCGGCAGCGGACCGCTTCTAGGATTGGTGGTGTCAATCCTGAGGACACGCCATGCTGAACACCTGCGCCGCCGGCCGGCCGCCCCTCTCCCGCCGGACCATGCTCCGGGCTACTGGAGTTGGCCTCGGCCTCCCCCTCCTCGACGCCATGCTGCCCGGGTTCAGCCGCCGGGCCCGGGCCGAGGCGGCTACGTCGTCGCCGAGTGCGGCGTCACCCAAACGACTGCTGGCGATCCATGTGCCGCTCGGCATGATGCCGCAGTTTTTCTTTCCCGAAACACGCGACGCGGGCGACTCAACAGAACCTTCGGCCCCGTCGAGCCCCTATCTCGATCTGCTGGCCGACCATCGCGGCCATTTCACATCGTTCTCCGGCCTCTCCCACCCCGATGTCGACGGCAACCATCATGCCGCCCAATGCTTTCTCACCGGCGCACCGGGCCCGGGCCGGCGGCAGCGTGCTCGACCTCGTGCTTGACAAGAAGGCGCGGCTCGAGCGGGCCGTGAGCCCGGCCGACCGCAGCCGGCTCGATCAATACTTCACGAGCGTTCGCGACTTGGAGCAGCGGCTCGAGCGGTCGATCGAGTGGGAGCACCGGCCCAAGCCACAAGTCGACTATGCCGAGCCGCAAGACATCGCCGATGCCGCCCGTATCATCGACAAGTCGCGGCTGATGTTCGACCTCATCCGTCTGGCGTTCGAGACCGATTCGACCCGTGTTGTCACGCTCTCGCTGAGCACGTTTTCGATCGTGGCGGCGGTGCCGGGCGTCAAAAACGAAACCCACGAACTCACCCACCACGGCAACGATCCCGGCAAGATCGCCGAACTGAAGAGGCTGGAAGAGGCCCAACTGCAGGCCTTTGGCGG
>CALAZQ010000285.1 GCA_937926325.1 uncultured Planctomycetaceae bacterium
GACCTGCTGGAGCTCAGTCACAAGAGTTGCCTGTCCGGTCGCTTCCGCTCCCGGCGTTCGCAGGGCACTGAAACGAGACGAGGCGGAGGACTGGCCGCTGCCGGCTGGCCGGTCTGCTACACTCGCGAGAGACTTTCTGCCTGGGAGGACGCCATGCCCCTTGTTGATCCCGCCCACCCGCTTGCCGACCTGCTCGAGCGGGATGAACGCTACAGCCTCGATGCCTACCTGTTCATCCTCGAGGCGTTGTCCTTCGCCCAGGATTCCCTGGGAATGGGGGAATGTCAGCAGGTGGGGAGCAAGCGAGCGAGCAAGAAGAAGAGCGAGCGGCACGTCACCGGTCAGGAACTCTGTGAGGCGGCCCGCCGGTATGCCCAGCAGCAGTACGGCTATCTGGCCGCCACGGTGCTGTCCTCTTGGGGGGTGCGGGAAACGGCCGACTTCGGTGAGATCGTTTTCAACATGATCGAAGTTGGCCAGATGCGGAAAACCAGTCGCGATCGCCGCGAGGACTTCCATGGGGTGTATGCCTTTGAGGAGGCCTTCGTTCGTGATCTGGTCTTCGCCATTCCGGATGCCTGCTGAGTTCGGATTGCGAGGCTGGGTGTGACATCTGCCGGACACCGTCCCTTTCTGGTTGTTGCCGTGCTGGTGGAAGTGGTGTGGCTTGCCGGTCTTGTCTGGCTGGCGTGGCAGGGCTGACGGCGGCCCGAGTGACAGAACCTTCAGATTCATGCTGGCGATGAACATCTGGCTCGACCGTCTGCCGCTCTGGGTGGCCCTCGTGCCGCTGGCGGTCTACTGCTGCGTGCTCGGCGGGCTGCAGTTGCGGCGGCGGCCGCTGGTCGTCTCGGGTGCCTGGGACGGGCTGCTGCTGGCCCTCGGGCTGGCTGGGCTGGTGGCGATCGGTCCGCTCGCTGCCGTGCAGCCGCTGCTGGGTGGTTCGCCGTGGAGTGAGGTCGTGCTCCTGCTGTTGTACGCCCTGGTGGTGGCCGTCTGCATTCTCTTCGCTCGGCCCCGGCTGCTGGTTTACAACGCGACGATCGAACAGGTGCGGCCGCTTGTCGCCGAAACGGTGGCGGCGATCGATCCCGCAGCCCGCTGGGCGGGTGAAAGCGTTGCGTTGCCCTCTCTCGGCCTGCAGGCCCACATCGAGGCGAATGGGCCATTGCGGACCGTCAGCCTCGTCGTCCTCCGGAATGAGGCCACCGCCGACGGCTGGAGCGACCTCAGCCGCCGGGTGCGACGGGCCGTTCGCCGGTTGCGGGTGCGGCCCAGTCCGGTCGGCGGCGGGCTGCTGGCAGTTGGTGGACTGTTGCTGATCGTGGCCGCCGGCCTTGCCCTCGGCTGGGGGCCGGCAGTGGTCCGGTGAGTTCGCCATAATCGGGTGCCAGCCATTCGAGGTCATTCACCGCGAGAGACAATCATGCCAATTCATGTCGATCTGAGCCCTCAAGAAATCACGGTGCCGGTTGTGGTCCGCAACGCCTCGCCGGCCCGGCTCTATGAGGATGCGGTCACCCGGGAGCGGGCTGGAATCGTTTCCAGCGGTGCCATTGCCATTCGCTCCGGGGCCAAGACCGGCCGCAGCCCGAAGGACAAGCATGTGGTGCGGCATCCCGAGAGCGAGCGGGAAGTCTGGTGGGGATCGGTCAATCATCCGATCGATGAGCACACCTTTCTGCTCAACCGCCAGCGGGCGATCGACTATCTCAATACCCGCGACCAGATCTACGTCTTTGACGGCTTTGCCGGCTGGGACCCCGCCTGTCGGTTGAAGGTGCGGGTGATCTGCAGCCGGGCCTACCATGCCCTGTTCATGCAGAACATGCTGATCCGGCCCAGCCTCGATGAACTGGAGCGGTTCGGCCATCCCGATTACGTGATCTACAACGCGGGACAGTTTCCCGCCAATCCGCTGACAGCCCAGATGACCAGCCGGACCAGTATCGACCTGTCGCTGGAACGGGGTGAGCAGGTGATCCTCGGGACTGAGTACGCCGGCGAGATGAAGAAGGGTGTCTTCTCGTTGATGCACTGGCTGCTGCCGGCGCGGGGCATTCTGTCGATGCACTGCTCTGCCAACGAGGGGCCGGCGGGCGATGTCTCACTGTTCTTCGGCCTCTCCGGCACCGGCAAGACGACCCTTTCAGCCGATCCGGCCCGGCGGCTGATCGGGGACGACGAGCATGGCTGGGGTGATGCCGGCGTCTTCAACATTGAAGGCGGCTGCTACGCCAAGTGCATTCACCTCTCACCCGAGCAGGAGCCAGAGATCTATCGGGCGATTCGATTCGGCTCGGTGCTCGAAAATGTGGTCTACGATCCGGCCACCCGTGAGGTTGACTTTGAATCGACCGCCATCACCGAGAACACCCGGGCCGCCTATCCGATCGAGCACATCGAGAATGCCCGCCCGCCCTGCACGGCCGGGCACCCCCGGCATGTGATCTTCCTCACCTGCGATGCCTCCGGGGTGCTGCCGCCGGTCAGCCGACTGTCGCGGGAACAGGCGATGTATCACTTCCTGTCGGGCTATACCGCCCGAGTAGCCGGTACGGAGGTGGGAATCTTCGAGCCCCAGCTTGCCTTCTCGGCCTGCTTCAGTGCGGCCTTCCTGCTGCGGCATCCCGCGGTCTATGCCCGGCTGCTGGCGGAAAAGCTCGAGCGGCACGGCACCCGGGTCTGGCTGATCAACACCGGTTGGACCGGTGGTGGATATGGCGTCGGCAAACGCATCGAGTTGGCGGTAACGCGGCGGATCATCGACGCCATCCACGCTGGGGCGGTCGATCATGCAGCCGTTGAGACCGATCCGATTTTTGGTCTGGCGGCAGTCAGTGCGGTGCCGGGGGTTCCGGCCGATGTGCTCGTTCCCCGTCGCGCCTGGGCCGACCCGGCTGCCTGGGAGGGGGCCGCCCGCCAGCTTGCGGGCCAGTTGCGGGAGAACTTTGGGACGTACGCGGCTGAGGCTGGCCCCGACGTCGTGGCGGCTGGTCCGCCCGGCTGACCGAGGTGGTTGCCAGCCCCGGATTTTTTTGACAGCGGGCCCGTCCGGTCTATAGCTTCAATGTTGTACGAAGTGGTCGGCCGGCTATCGCGGGGTGTCACCGCGATCAGGTCGCCTGGCTGAACCGGCCGCCAGTTTTCGGTGGCTGCGTTTGAGGAGAAACACCAATGGTTTCGCTTTCGCTGACGAAGTTCATCTGCTGCTGCCTGGTGGCGGCTGGCATGCTTGCCCTTTCGGCTGCCGGTGAAGCGGCCAGCCCGCTGACCGGGACGGTGAAGCGAATCGATGGCAAAGAGCAGGATCTCGCGGCTTACAAAGGCAAGGTGGTGCTGATCGTCAATGTCGCCAGCCAGTGCGGCTACACCCGGCAGTATGCCGGGCTGCAAAAGCTCTTTGACACCTATAAGGACAAGGGCCTGGTGATCCTCGGTTTTCCGGCCAATGACTTTGGTGCCCAGGAGCCCGGCACCGACCTGGAGATTGCCAACTTCTGCTCGTCCCAGTACGGCGTGACCTTCGACATGTTCTCGAAGATCACGGTCAAGGGGCCGAACAAGGCCAAGCTGTATGAAATCCTGACCGAATCGGCTACGCCAGCGGGTGAGGTGGGCTGGAACTTCGAAAAGTTCTTGATCGGTCGTGATGGCGAGATCATCGGCCGCTACAAGTCGGGCGTCGCCCCCGAGGATCCCAAGCTGATCGCCGCCATTGAGGCGGCGGTCGCTCAGCAGCAATAGCCTGCCGTGCAGCTGGCCATGGGGTCGGGTTCACAGTGACTTACGCGGCATCACTCCGGTGAAACTCCCTCGCATCACCGAGTGCCGTGCCATTGGTCTCCCTGGCGATCACCCGCCTGATGACGTACGGCGGACGGCCCTGCGTCTCGCGGTAGCCGCGGACGACATATTCCCCAACCAGGGCGATGGCAGCCGTCTGCACGGCTGCGAACAGTCCGACAACTGCCAGCACGGCTGGCAATGATGCGGCTTGCTGGCCGGAGCCGGCAATTGTGGTGAACAGCCCGGTAAGGCCGAACAGCGCGAGAATGCCTGCCGCCAGCCAGGTCAGTCGCAGCGGCTTGTCAGACGAGAGGATCACCGCATCGGCCGCCAGGGCCAGCAGTTTGCGGGGTGAGTACTTGGTCTCGCCTGCTGGCCGGGCCTCACGGTCGTACCAGACCGGTTCGTGACGAAAGCCGGCCCAGGGGACGAGATTGCGAAGGTAGCGACGTTTCTCGGGCAGGCTGCAGACCGCATCGATGACGGCCCGGTCACACAGCTTGAAGTCGCCGGTGTCGATCGGCATCGGGTAGGGCATCAGGCTGGCGAAGAACCGGTGGAAGAGGCTGGCCGTGATGAGCTTGAAGGCGGTCTCCCCCTCCCGCCGCCGCCGCCGGCCATAGGCGACATCGATGCCATCTCGCCAGCGGTCCACCATCTCAGGGATGACCTCCGGCGGATCCTGTAGGTCGGCATCGATGATCACCACGGCATCGCCGCGGGCCTGCTCCAGCCCCGCCGACATGGCCGCCTGCTGGCCAAAGTTGCGGGAGAGTTCCAGCACCGTTACCCGGGGGTCTGCCGCCGCGATCCGGTGCAGCCGGTCGAGCGTCTGATCTCGGCTGCCATCGTCGATGTAGATCATCTCCAGCGGCATGCCGACAGCCGAAGCGATGCCGCAGAGACGGGTGTGGGTCGCCTCGACCACCGCCTCTTCGTTGTGGCAGGGGACGATGATCGACAACAGCCGCTGGCGGGGGCGGACGAGCGAGCTGGCAGACTGGCGGAGCGAGGGGGGTGGGCTCATCGGGTCAGGCTCCCGGTCGCGGCGGTCCGTGGGCTCGTTTCCCCGGTCGGGTCGGTGGTGCCGACCAGCAGGAAATCTCGCTTCTTGAACAGCGGGCGGGTACGGCCGACAACGCCGGTTCCGCGGGGGAGGCCGGCGGCGAGTTCAGCGAAGTGATCCTCGGGCACGATCACCACGGCATCCGCACCCGATGCCAGAAATGCCGCTGCGGCAGCTGTCTGGCCCGGCTGCCATTGGGTCACCAGGCCCCGGGAGTAGTAGACAATGTTGGGTGTCAGCTGCGGGTAGACACCGACGCGGGCGGTCCCGCCGGCATGGGTATGGGCTTCATCGAGCAGCCCGGGCAGCGTGTTGGCCCGGCTGATCCAGCCAGCGGCCGGTCCGACAGCGAGGCCTGAATAGACAAGGCCGATGCCGGCCATCACGGCCACCGCCCGGGCCGGCTGGAGCCGGGCTGACCAGGCAAGCCAGCATGCCCCTGCCAGCGGAATCAGGCCCACTGCCGCCGCCAACTCACTGCCGGTGAGCCCGAAGAAGGTGGCGACAAGTACGGTAGCGGCCGTGGCGATGCCGCCAAAGGCGAGCCCGCCGATGCCGAGGGCCAGCCAGCGGGGAAAGGGCCAACTGGGCTGCCGGGCCGCTTCGACAGCCAGTGCCGCTACCAGCATCGCTGCCGCCGGGTAGGCGGGCATGATGTAATTGGGAAGCTTGGTGGCGGCCAGTGAAAACCCGCCGACCCAGACCGCCATCCAAAAGAGGATCAGCCCATAGCACCGCAGCGTCTGGGAATCGGAAGAGACAGCCATACCAGTCCGCCAGCTCCGCCAGAGGCGTCCGGCAGCAACGACGACCGCCAGCGGCAGAAAGCAGCTCCAGGGGTAGAAGCCAATAAGCATCGTCAGCGGGTGAAACAGCGGGCCGCCGGAGTGGCGTTCCATCGGGGCCACGAAGCGGCCGACGTTGTGCACAAAGAAGAAGCCGGCCGGCCAGGCCCAGTCGGTGCGGAGGCCGACGGCGATGTACCAGGGCGCGGCCACCGCCAGCATGGCGACGGTGACCGACAGCAGTCGCACCTGTCGCATGGTCTGCCATGCTGCTGGCAGGCCCGCCCGGAAAAAGTGTTGAACCAGTCCGGCGGCCTGGCCGCGGAGGCTCTGCTGCACCGGATTGATCTGCTCGGGCTTTTCCAGCAGCGTGTTGAGCCAGGTCCAGCCGAGGACGACCACGATCGGGCCGACAAACCCGATCGGTCCTTTGCAGAGCACGGCCAGCCCGAACAGGCCGCCGGCCAACAGGGCCCGGGTGAGGCTGATGGCGGACCGGGTAATGGGCTGGGTTGAGTCTCCCGCCGCTGCCGCGGTCAATCGGCGGTCGGGCAGGAACGGCTCAACGAGGAGCAGGCTGCCCCAGGTCGTCAACGCCACCAGGATGGCATCAGGGGTGGCGGCGTGGGCCTCGATGGCCACGAGCAGGCAGCCGAGGTAGGCCAGGGCCGCGGTGACGCCGGTGGCCGGATTGAACCAGCGGCTGCCGGCCCGCAACAGGGCCAGTGCCGTCAGCAGCGCGGCGATCGCCGATGGCAGCCGGGCAGCGAATTCAGTGAAGCCAAAGGCAGAAAAACCGAGGGCCATGCACCAGTGCATCAGCACCGGCTTATCGACCGCCAGTTCGCCGTTGAAGATCGGCACCACCCAGTCACCACTTTCCACCATGGTGCGGGCGATGGCGGCAAACCGGGGCTCGTCCTCGTCCCAGAAGGGCATGGCTACAAACCCGGCTGCCAGCGCAGCTGTGCCGAGGGCAATAACCAGCAGCCGGGGGCGGCGGTCAATGAGTGAGTGCAGGGGCAACATCAGAATCTCTCCAGGCGATCAGGACGGAAAGTGGGCGGCTGCTGGGCGAGGGTCTCACCGGCTGGAATGCCAGTCCGGCCAAGCACCGTCAGGCCGGGATCGAGCGAAGCCGGCTTGACGCTCAGCAGCCGGCAGCCGGTGGGCAGGTCGGGCAGCATTTCGGCCAGTCGATCGGTTGGGATCACCAGCCGGGCGGCCGGGGTTGAGCGGAGATGCTCGAGGCAGGCTGCAGCATCGGGCAACGAACGGACCGTGTCACCGGTGTAGAAGACGAGGCTCGGGCGGATGGGATGAAGCCCGGCCCAGTCGCCCGGTCGGGCGGTGGGAGGAACCGCCGCGATCAGCCGGGCGGTGCCCTGGTGCTCCGCCAGATGGACGGCTGCCACCCCGCCGAGCAGGGCCAACAGCATCACCGCCGAGGTGGCCAGGGTGGCCAGGGCCATTCGCGGCTGCTGCTTCTGCTGACTCGTGGCGGCCAGGCCTGCCGCTGCGATCGGTACCAGGCCGATCAGACCGAGCCATTCCCGCCCCGGGGCGAACTGGCGGGCAATCAGCGGCAGGCCCATAAGGAACCCGCAGCCGACCAGGCCCAGGCTGGCCCAGCCCAGGTGCATGACGGCGGCCGGTGAAAGCCGTCGCCAAAGCCGTTGCTCCCAGCCGGTTCGCCCCTCGAGCCAGTCGGCCAGATAGATGGCGGTAACCAGGGCCAGGGCCGGGTAGGCCGGCCAGATATAGCCGGGCAGCTTGGTGCCGGCGAGCGAGAACGTTCCGACCCAGACTGTGGCCCAGCAGGCAGCGAAGGCGAATGGCAGCCGCCTCACGTCGGTGCCGGGTGCCGATCGCCAGGTGAACCAGGCATGCAGGGGGACGGCAAGGATGACCAATGACCAGGGAAACAGCCCGATGGCGATGGTGGTCGGGTAGTAAAGCAGTGATCCATCGTGCCCCTCCATCGGTGCGGCGAATCGGCCGACGTTGTGCACCATCACAAACTCCTCCAGCCAGCGGCCGCCGGTCCGGAGCGTCACCAGCAGATACCAGGGCAGGGCGGTGGCCGCCGCAACTCCGGTCACCGTAAGCGGCCGGATCGCGGCGACGGCCGTTCGCAGCCGCACCAATCGGCCGCCGGCAGGGGCGGCAGCCTGCCACCAAAAGAGGGCGATGAAGGCGGTCAGCGGAAGCACAATGCCGACCGGTCCCTTGGCGAGCATTGCCAGGCCGCAGGCCAAACCGATACCCGTGGCGTGGAGCCGGCTCAGCCTTGCCGGCAAGCCCGCCTGGATGGCATGAGCAAAGATCGCGGCGGCCAGCGTTGTGCAGCAGAGAAGCGGCGCGTCGGGGGTGGCGGCCCGGCCGCCGATGGCCGTCCAGATGCAGCTGGCCATGATCAAGCCGGTCAGCAGGCCGACGAGCGGCCCCGCCAGCAGCCGGCCGAGCCACCAGGAGAGTAGACAACTGCCGATCGTCAGCAGCACCGAGCCGATTCGGACGCCAGCTTCGGTCCGACCCAGCAGACCAATCCCCGCCAGCTGCACCCAGTTGACCAAGGGCGGCTTTTCCACTCGTAGTTCGCCATTGAAAGTCGGGACGACCCAGTCGCCAGAGTCGAGCATCGCCAGTGAGCAGGCGGCATTTTTGGGCTCGTCCTCGTCCCAGAGTGGTGCTGAACCGATCCCCGGCAGCAGGACACAGGCCGCCGCGGCGGTCACGATCAGGATCGAAAGAAGGGGGCTGCGCATCGGTGGCGGATCGATTCCGGAGGCTCAGGAAGCGGGGCAGGAGGGTAGGACTGGCCGCGGCGGCGGTCAAGCCGTTCCGGATCGCGGTTTTTGCCCGTTTTCTGGCCGGTTGACCGGCTGCCGGGGGCGGGTATGTTCAGTTGATTCCGCCGCTCCTTCAGGCGGGGATTTCTCGGGAGAACGACCCCCTTGGCCGACGACGACACCCCCGCCGACAACGCTCCCGAGTCCCCCCCGCCAGCCGATGATGGTGGGCAGCCTCCCACCGACGGCAGGCTGACGGCCGCCGGGGCGGGCGAGGATGGGAACGGCGGCCGGCTGATCGACCTGCCGATCGAGCAGGAGCTCAAAGAGAGCTACCTCACCTACGCGATGAGCGTGATCGTCAGCCGGGCGCTGCCCGATGTCCGCGATGGGCTCAAGCCATCGCAGCGGCGAATCCTCGTGGCCATGAACGACCTCAATCTCTCCCCCGGTTCGTCCCGGGTGAAGTGCGCCAAGATTTCGGGTGACACCAGCGGCAACTATCATCCGCACGGCGAAAGCGTGATCTACCCCACCCTCGTCCGCATGGCCCAAGAGTGGAACATGCGGCATGTGCTGGTCGACAAGCAGGGCAACTTCGGCTCGATCGCCGGGCTGCCTGCCGCGGCGATGCGGTACACCGAGGCTCGGCTCTCGCCGATCGCCGCGCAGATGCTCGACGACCTGAACCTCGACACGGTCGACTTTGTGCCGACCTATGACGAGCGGAACACCGAGCCGGTGGTGCTGCCGAGCCGGTTTCCCAACCTCGTGGTCAACGGGGCGGGGGGGATCGCCGTGGGCATGGCCACCAGCATCCCGCCGCACAACCTCGGCGAGGTCTGCCAGGCCCTCGTCCGGCTGATCGACGAGCCCGAAACATCGGTGGCGGAACTGCTGGAGATCGTGCCGGGGCCCGACTTCCCCACCGGCGGCATCGTCATGGGCCGCGAGTCGTTGCTGCGGGGCTATCTCAGCGGTCGCAGCACGATCACGCTGCGGGCCCGCACCCGGGTGGAAGAGTTCGGCAAGAATCGCAACCGGATCATCATCACCGAGATTCCCTATCAGCAGACCCGCGATGCGATCGAAGAGAAGATTGCCGAACAGGTCAACGAGGATCGGATCAAGGGCATCTCGGCGATTCGTAATGAGAGCGATCTCAAAGAGCCGGTGCGGCTGGTGCTGGAGTTGAAAAAGGATGCCGACCCCGATGTCGTGCTCAATCAACTTTATCAGTACACGCCGCTGCAGAGCAGCTTTTCACTGATCTTTCTGGCGCTTGTCGATGGCAAGCCCCGGGTGCTCTCGTTCAAGAATCTGCTGGAAGAGTTTCTGCGGCACCGCACGACAGTCATCCGCCGCCGCACGGAACACCTGCTGGCCCGGGCCCGCAACCGCAAGCACACCCTCGAGGGGCTGCTGGTGGCCTTGGCCAACATCGACGAGGTGATTGCGATCATCCGCAGTTCATCCTCGCAGGCCGAGGCCAAGCAGCGGCTGATGCAGATTGAGGCCCCGGCCGCCCTGCTGCAACGGGCGCTCGGAGACGAAGGCTTTGCCGTGCTCCAAGAAGAGCGGGGGGCGGCCGAGACCTATGGGCTGTCACCGGTGCAGGCTGACGCCGTGCTGCGGCTCACCCTGGGGCAGCTGGTGAATCTCGAGCAGGAAAAGCTCGGGGGCGAGCACCGCGAGCTGCTGGAGAAAATTCGCGAATACCGCCGGATTCTCTCGAGTGAGGCCAACATCCGCAGCCTCATCCGCGAGGATCTGCTGACGCTTGACAACAAGTTTGCCAATCCGCGGCGGACCGAGATCAGTGGCGAACTGGCCGACATCCGCGACATGGCCGAGCTGATCACCGAGGCGACCATGGTCGTCACGATCACGCGGTCAGGCTATGTCAAGCGGACAGCAGCCGACACCTACCGGGCTCAGCGGCGGGGTGGGAAGGGGCTGACGGGGGCCCGGGTCGATGAGTCTGATCCGGTCGAGCATTTCTTCGTGGCCAGCACCCATGACTGGCTGCTGGTCTTCACGACCAAGGGCAAGGTCTTCTCGATGCGGGTCTTCGAACTGCCCGAACTGGCCCGCGACTCCAAGGGTCGGGCGCTTGTCAATTTGCTGGAGTTTGAGGAAGGCGAGCGGGTGGCTGAATGCCGGGCGGTCTCGGGCTTTGAAGATCGCGAGCAGTGCCTGCTGCTGGCCACCCGCAGTGGCATGGTGAAGAAGACGCCGCTCGAGCAGTACCGCCGGCGGCGGACGAAGGGCCTGATCGCCGTCAAGCTGCGGGAGGGTGATGAACTTATTGGTGCGGTGGTGACGCGACCCGGCGACGAACTGGTGCTGGCCACCGCCAAGGGGATGGCGATCCGGTTTCCCGAGTCGGATGCACGGCCGATGGGACGAGACACCAGTGGGGTGCGTGGCATCAAGCTGGGCAAGGGCGACCAGCTCGTCGGTATCGTCGTGGCCGAGCCCGAGGCGACCCTGCTGACGGTCTGTGCGAAGGGCTATGGCAAACGCACCCCGTTCGGAGCTGGCACGCCGCTGGCCGAAGGGGAGTCGGCCGAGACACCAGAGGCCGCTGAAGCGGAGGGTGGCGGCGAGGCCGAGGCCGAATCGAGCGGCATGCGTTATCGCACCCAGGGACGGGGCGGCAAGGGCATCCGTGATATTAAGACCACGGCCCGGAACGGCGAGGTGGTCTCGGTCGTGGCGGTACGTGATGGCGATCAGGTGCTGATGATGACCGCCCGGGGCAAGCTGCAGCGGGTCAATGTGGCCGAGATCAAGACGATTGGCCGGAACACCCAGGGGGTCCGGATCATGCGGCTCGATGAGGCCGACACGCTGGCCGCGGTGGTGCCGGTGCCGCCGAGTGAACAGGAAGAGGCCGACGCCGTGGCCGACGACGAATAAGAATCCGTAGGCCGAGGGCTTCGGCGAAGCGAAAGGAATAGTCGTGCGAATCGCAGTTGTGGGCACCGGCTACGTCGGCCTCGTGACGGGCACCTGCCTGGCCGACAGTGGGAATACGGTCACCTGCCTCGATATCGATGCCGCCAAGGTCGAGCGGCTCAGCCGCGGCGAGGTGCCGATCTATGAGCCGGGGCTCGAGGAACTGGTTCACCGGAATGCCAAGGCGGGTCGGCTTTCGTTCACCACCGACACCGCCACTGCGATCAGCCCGGCTGAGGTCGTCTTTTTGGCGGTCGGCACCCCACCGAGTGCGGACGGATCGGCCGATCTCTCGGCCCTCTGGAGCGTGGTTGCGGCGATCGCGCCGCACCTTGATCCGACCGTGATCGTGATCACCAAGAGTACCGTGCCGGTCGGTACGGCCGCCGGCATCGAGCGGCGGCTGCGGGAGGCGACGGGTCGCGACTGGCAGGTGGCCAGCAATCCTGAGTTCCTCAAGGAAGGGGCGGCGATCGAGGACTTTCAAAAGCCCGACCGGGTGGTGGTCGGGGTGCGGACGCCGGCCGTTGCTGAGAAGCTCCACACGCTCTATGCCCCCTTTCTGCGGACGGAACATCCGTTTCTGGTGATGACGCCGGAGAGTGCGGAGATGACGAAGTATGTGGCCAATGCGCTGCTGGCGACGAAGATCAGCTTTATCAACGAGGTCGCCAACCTCTGCGAGCGGATGGAGGCCGACATTGACGACGTGCGGCGTGGCATCGGCCACGACAGCCGGATCGGCTTCGCGTTCCTGTTTCCGGGGGCCGGCTACGGCGGCAGCTGCTTTCCCAAAGATGTACAGGCCCTGGCGGCCATGGCCCGGGACCACGGCTGTGACAACCGGATTCTCACCGCGGTGCACGAGACCAACCGGGCGCAGAAGCAGGTGCTCGGCGAGAAGCTACTCGCCTTTTTCGGTGGATCTCTCGCCGGCCGCCGGATTGCCATCTGGGGCCTGGCCTTCAAGCCCCGGACCGATGACATCCGCGACGCTCCCGCACTCGACCTGATCGATCGCCTGCTGGCTGAGTCGGCGGTGGTCCGGGTCTTCGATCCCGAGGCGATGACCCATGTGCGGGCCCGCTACGGTGACACAATTCAGTACGCCACCGATCCGCTCGATGCGGCAAAAGCGGCCGATGCCCTCGCCGTGGTGACCGAATGGGGCGATTTTCGCCGGCCCGACTTCGCCAGCCTGCGGCAGACCATGGCCGCGCCGGTCATCTTCGACGGCCGCAATCTTTATGACCCCGCCGAACTACGGGCGAAAGGCTTTTCCTATCACGCCATTGGCAAGCTGCCGGTCGATGGCCGTGAGTCGTGAGATCAGTCGACGAGCCTG
The DNA here is from genome assembly GCA_937926325.1 of uncultured Planctomycetaceae bacterium. Lineage (GTDB taxonomy): Bacteria > Planctomycetota > Planctomycetia > Pirellulales > UBA1268 > UBA1268. The sequence goes on from CALAZQ010000285.1 coordinate 12,739, forward strand.
CTGGCGGAAACCGCGCAGCAAGCTGCCCGATTGTCGTCGGCGACCGTTGGCGGTTTCCTCTGACAGCAGGCGACCGCCTGCGTCTGGAGGTTGCTGACAAAATATGAGGCTCCTGTTTGACACCCCTTTTTTCGGGCCGGTAGAGTTCCGGCTTCAGCATGCGTCGGGAGGTCATCTGCTGCCGTTCTTAGACGCGTCCCCCTTCTTTCGGAGTTGCCCTGCTCGTGAACATTTCGACTGCCTTCTGCACCACCCAGCCGACACCCTGGCTGCTGCCGGTCTCCTTGCTTGCCACCAGTGAATCGGGGCCGTCTGCCTGGTTCTTCGGCATCTACGGCCTGTTCTGGCTGGTGGGGCTCGCCGGGGCTGGATATGCCCTCTGGCAGGCGTGGCAGTTCTATCAGTGGATGGAAGGGCAGTCGGGGGGAAGCGAGAAGAACATCGAGATCGCCGGCTACGTCCGCACCGGTGCCGATGCCTACCTCAAGCAACAGTACAAGGTGGTGGCTGGCTTCTTTGCGGTGATCTTCGTGCTGCTGCTGTTCATGGCCTTCGTGCTCAACGTTCAGAGTGCCTGGGTGCCGTTTGCCTTCTTGTCGGGTGGGCTCTTTTCCGGGCTGGCCGGCTGGTTCGGCATGAAGACGGCCACCCTGGCGAGCAACCGCACGGCAGCCGGCGCCGCGAAGAGCCTCAACGATGGCCTCCAGGTCGCCTTTCGGTCGGGGGCGGTGATGGGGCTGACCGTCGTCGGACTCGGGCTGCTCGATATCGTGGTCTGGTTCTTCATCCTCTACTGGCTGGTGCCAGTGTTCGCAACGCCGCTATCGCTCGAGGAGATCACCGTGACGATGCTCTGCTTCGGCATGGGGGCGAGTTCCCAGGCCCTCTTCGCCAGGGTTGGTGGCGGTATCTTCACCAAGGCGGCCGACGTCGGGGCCGACCTGGTGGGCAAGGTCGAGCAGAATATTCCTGAGGATGATGCCCGCAACCCCGCCACCATCGCCGACAACGTCGGCGACAACGTCGGCGATGTGGCTGGCATGGGCGCCGACCTCTACGAGAGCTACTGCGGCAGCATTCTGGCAACGGCTGCCCTCGGCGTGGCGGCCTTCGCGGGCCCCGCAGAAGCCGACTATTTCATGCAGCTCAAGGCCCTTTTTCTGCCGATGCTGATCGCTGCGGTTGGGATCGGCCTGTCGATCTGGGGCATCTGGCAGGTGCGAACCGACGAGAACTCCTCGCAGAAGTCGTTGTTGGCAGCCCTGGCCCGTGGCATCAATCTCTCAACCATCGCCATCGTCGGGGCGGCTCTGGTCCTCACCTTCCTGCTGCTGGGCTGGTCGCACATCGGGGTTGCCGTCAGCGTGATCGTCGGTCTCGTCGCCGGCTGGCTGATCGGGAAATGGACGGAGTATTCAACGAGCAACGAGTTTACGCCCACGAAGGAGCTTGCCGATCAGGCCCTGACTGGCCCGGCCACGATCATCATCGGTGGGGTTGCCGAGGGCATGCTGTCGGTCTGGGCGCCGGTGATGGTCACCGGGGCGGCCACCCTGTTGGCCTTCGGCTTCGCCAACGGGTTCGACTTCAATGACCCCAATGCGTTCGCCCTTGGCCTCTACGGCGTCGGTATCGCTGCGGTCGGCATGCTCTCGACGCTTGGCATCACGCTGGCAACCGATGCCTATGGCCCGATTGCGGACAATGCCGGTGGCAACGCCCAGATGGCGGGCATGCCCGAGGTTGTCCGCGAGCGGACCGACGCCCTCGACGCCCTCGGCAATACCACCGCCGCGACCGGGAAGGGCTTTGCGATCGGCTCGGCAGCCCTGACGGCTCTGGCGCTGCTCGCCGCTTACGTCGAGGAGGTGCGGATCGGCTTCGAGCGCTGGGGCGAAACGGCGGTGACCGTCACTGAAAGCAGTGCCGCCCAGCCCGGGTCGTGGGTGAAAGTGGCCAACGGCGTGCTGGTCAAGGCCGGGGCCACTCCTGCCGAGAATCAGACCTGGCTGTTGGTCGACAAGCGGGAACTTGTCAACCAGTTGCCTGACTACCCGAAACTGCCGGCCGGGTCGGTGATCCAGAAGATGCCCGAGACCAAGCCGCTGGAAACCGCCCACGATCTGGTTGAGGTCAAGGCGGCCCGGATGGCCGACTTCATGCGGTTCTATGACGTCACGTTGATGAATCCCAAGGTGCTTGTCGGCATGTTCCTGGGGGCGATGAGCACCTTTGTCTTCTGTGCTCTGACGATGAAGGCGGTTGGGCGGGCGGCCAAGGGTATGGTTGAGGAGGTCCGCCGGCAGTTCCGTGAGAAACCGGGCATCATGGAGGGAACCGAGACGCCGGACTATGCAGCTCCGGTGGCGATCAGCACCAAGGCGGCCCAGCGAGAGATGGTCCTGCCGTCGCTGCTGGCCCTGCTCACGCCGGTGGTCGCCGGCATCCTGCTCGGCGTCGGCGGCGTGATGGGGCTGCTTGTCGGTGGCCTGACCAGCGGCTTCTGCGTGGCGGTCTTCATGGCCAATGCCGGTGGTGCCTGGGATAATGCCAAAAAGTACATCGAAAGCGGGGTGCACGGCGGCAAGGGAACCGAGGCTCACAAGGCGGCGGTGGTGGGTGACACGGTCGGTGACCCCTTCAAGGACACCAGCGGCCCCAGCCTCAATATTCTGGTCAAGCTCATGAGCATGGTCAGTGTGGTCGCGGCCGGCCTGGTGGTGCGGTATAGCCTCGAGGCACTCGGCATCTTTTGAGCGCAGGATTTGGCTTTCGCGTCGTGGCGGAGGATCCGGCCGGCCCCCGAGCCGGTCTGCTCGCCACGCCTCACGGCGAGGTTGCTACCCCGCTCTTTATGCCGGTGGCGACGCTGGCCTCGGTCAAGGGCGTCGATATCGGGCGGGTCGCCGAGACCGGCGCGGAGGTGCTGCTCGCCAACACCTATCACCTGCATCTGCGGCCCGGCGAGGACCTGGTCGCCGACGCCGGCGGGCTGGCCCGGTTCATGGGCTGGTCGGGGCCGACGCTCACCGACAGTGGCGGGTATCAGGTCTTCAGCCTTGCCCAGCAGGTGAAGGTGACCGATCGTGCCGCTACCTTTCGGTCCCACCTTGACGGCAGCCCGATCGACCTGACGCCCGAACGGGCGGTGGCGATCCAGGAGAAACTGGGGGCCGACATTGCGATGCAGCTCGATCATGTGATCGGGCTGCCGGCCGATCGGGCCGCCGTGGCGGAGGCGATGGAGCGGTCGCTTGCCTGGGCCGAGCGTAGCCTTGCTGCCCGGCAGCGTGCCGATCAGGCCATGTTTGGCATTGTGCAGGGGGGGCTGGAGCCTGACCTCCGCGAGCTGAGCGCCCGGCAGTTGCGAAGGCTGCCCTTCGAAGGCTATGCCGTCGGGGGGCTTTCGGTGGGGGAGGGGCCGGAAGCGATGGCCGCGGCGCTCGCGGCGACGATGCCCCACCTGCCGGCCGACAAGCCGCGGTACCTGATGGGAGTCGGCAAGCCTGAGGACATCATCAATGCCGTCGCGGTCGGCATCGACATGTTCGACTGTGTGCTGCCGACGCGGTGCGGCCGCAACGCTCTGCTGTACACATTTTCGGGCCCGGTTCGGCTGCGGAATGCCCGTTTCGCGAATGACCTGGCCCCGGTTGAGGAGGGTTGCCCTTGTCTCGCCTGCCGGCACAGCCGCAGCTATCTGCGTCATCTGTTTCTGGCCGGAGAAATGCTCGGGCCGGTGCTGGCCACGATTCACAACCTCACCTTTTATCAACGGCTCGTCCGCCGGCTGCGGGAGGCGATCGTGGCCGGGCACTTTGGCCAGACCCGGCAGCACCTGCTCTGCAAGTTGGCCGGCTGAAGGGCCCGGAGAGAGACTACGGCCCGGGTAGTGGCCCTTGGACTTGTCCACAGGGACCGCCGCCAACTACATTTTTGGGCTCCTGCCTGTCCGCCAGCACCCCTTCAAATCGTGTCGATGTCGCATTCCTGCCAGCTTCTCGCCCTTTCCCCCCTGCTGGCAGCGGCCGAACCGGGCCCACCGGCCGGCCCCCTCGAACTGCTGATCACCTATCTGCCGATGGTGCTCATCGTGTTCGCGGCCTGGATGTTGCTCTACCGGCCTGAGCGAGAACGGATGCGGAAGCAGCGGGAACTGCTTGCGGCGATTAAGAAGAACGACCGGGTGATAACGGCCTCTGGTATCTGTGGGACCGTGGCGAGCGTCGATCGGGAACACGACCGGGTGGTGCTCAAGGTTGACGAGGGTACGAACGTCAAAATCACCTTCACCCTGGCAAGCGTCAGCCAGGTGCTGGCCGAATCGGACAGCACCGCGGCGGGTGAACGGTCCGCGTAAGCCGCCGCCCAAATCGCGACAACCAACCGAAAACCTGACGAAAGAAGAGAGCGATGAATCGCATGGATGGCTGGTTCGGAATGCTTGCCCAAGCCCCTGACGGGGTGCCGGTGACAGGCCCTTGGTGGGAAGAGAGTTGGGCAGTCTGGGCCCTCACCTTGGCGGTGGTGGCCGTCCCCACGTTTCTGGCCTGGCTGATCACGCGGCAGCTGCGAGTCGCCAGCCTCTGGGGTCGGCTGGCGACGGTGTTGGTCGCCCTGGCGGCCGGGCTGGTGGTGACCAATCTTGGCTGGCCGCCCCGGATGGGCATCGACCTGAAAGGGGGCGTGATCCTGGTCTATGAGATCGACGCTGAGAAACAGCCCGAGGATGGCGTCAGCATGGACAAGCTGGTTGCGGCCGTCAGCCGCCGCGTCAATCCTGGTGGTCAGAAAGAGGTGACGGTCCGGCAGTATGGCCTCAACCAGATCGAAGTCATCGTGCCGGAGGTCGATCAGGCCGAGGTCGAACTGATCAAGCGGATTGTCTCGAGTGCCGGCGTGCTCGAGTTCCGGATCGTCGCCAATCCCCAGGATCCCCGCCACAAAGACGTCATCGCGAAGGCCTCACGTTCTCCCGGCACGCAGGTCAGTGACGGCAAGCGGCCGATCGGCCGCTGGGTGCAGATCGACGCCGCCAAGATCGACCCCACCGGTGATCCCAGCCTGGTGACCCGGCAGGCGGCTGACGGGAACCCCGAGGTGTTGATGGTGCTCGACCGGTTCGACGTGACCGGCGGCTATCTCTCGCGGGCGTCCGGCGGCTATGACCAGAACCTGCAGCCCTGCGTCAACTTCTCGTTCAACTCCCAGGGGGCCGCCCTGTTCGGCACCCTGACCAGTCAGAATCTTCCCGATCCGGCCAATCGACTCACCAGCCGGCTGGGCATTCTGCTGGACGATGTGCTGCTGTCGGCCCCGACGATCCGCAGCACCATTTCAAGCGACGGCCAGATCACCGGCAGCTTCAAGCAGGCCGACGTCGAGTTCCTGGTCGGGGTGCTCAATGCCGGCAGCCTGCCGGCTGCGCTCTCCAAAGATCCCATCAGCGAGCAGAAGATCAGCCCGCAGCTGGGGGCCGACACGATCCGCTCAGGTGCCCAGGCGATGCTGCTGGCAACGATTCTGGTGCTTAGCTTCATGCTGGCCTACTACCGGTTCTCGGGACTGGTGGCCGACCTGGCCGTGTTGCTGAACATTGTGCTGGTCCTGGCGCTGATGATCTCGATCAAGGCCGCCTTCACGCTCGCCGGATTGGCGGGTTTGGTGCTTTCGGTCGGCATGGCGGTCGATGCCAACGTGCTGATCTATGAGCGGATGCGGGAGGAACTCGACCGCGGCGCTTCGGTCCGGATGGCCATTCGCAATGGCTTTCAGCGGGCCTTCTCCACGATTGTCGACTCAAACCTGACGACTCTGATCACGGGGCTCGTCCTGTTCTCAATCGGCACCGATCAGCTGAAGGGCTTTGCCGTGACGCTGATTCTGGGGCTGACCCTGAACCTGTTCACGGCGGTCTTCTGCTCCCGGGTGATCTTCGATCTCGCCGAACAGACCCGACTGTTGAAAAAGCTCTCGATGGCCCGGCTTTTCGGTCGGACCGATTTCCAGTTTGTCCGCTGGGTTCGGCCGGCGGTGATCGGCTCGCTGGTTTTCATCGCGGTCGGCCTGGCGGCCGCCTGGCAACGGGGCCAGGGGCTGTTCGATATCGACTTTACCGGTGGCACCAGTGTGCAGATTGCCTTCAAGCCCGATCAGGCGTTGGAGATCGCCGCTGTCCGCGAGGCCGTATCAGATCTTCCTGATGTCGCGGTCAGTTCGGTGACCGTCGGCGATGCCGCCGCCAACCTGCGGTACAAGATCGACACCTCGCAGCGGGATGCCGCGGCGGTTGAGCAGGCCCTGCGAGAGGCCTTCCCCGGCCGCCTCGCGACCTATTCGATGGGCTTCGGGGAGATCGTCTCGTCAGCCCCCAAACCGGCGGCAGATGCGGCGGCCGACGGAAATGGTGAATCGGCGAGCGACACCGCCGACGGCAACGATCCAGCGGCAACTGCTGAGGCGACCGCCGCGAAGTCGACAGAGGATGGGGCCGAGGATGAAGTCGCCTCACTCAGCACGGCGGTCGAGCTCGACTTTCCACAGAAGATCAATCTGCCGACCCTCCGGGAGACGATCGAGCAGGCATTTGCGGCTGCCGGTCATGCCGATGCCGCCTTTGAGTTGACATCCCCCGAGATGACGACGCGGCTGAAGCCCTATCGCACCTGGTCCCTCTCAACCACCCTCGACCCGGAAACAACCAGGGGAGTGCTTGAACAGGTGGCGTCAAAACTGGCCGAAACCCCGATTTACCTGTCAGCAAACACCATCGGTGGCAAGGTGGCCGGCAATACCAAGGTGACGGCGGTCTATGCCCTGCTGGCCAGCCTGGTCATGATTGTGGCCTATGTCTGGCTGCGGTTTCAAAACGTTGCCTTCGGGCTGGCTGCGGTCGTCGCTCTGCTGCACGACGTGCTGGTGACCATCGGCTGCCTGGCCCTCAGTATCTATGTCGCGCCATTCCTCGGTTGGGCGCTCGTGGACGACTTTAAGATCAGCCTCGATGTGGTGGCCGCCCTGCTGACCACGGTCGGCTTTTCGATCAACGACACGATCGTGATCTTCGACCGCATGCGGGAAATCCGCGGCAAGAGCACCACCGTCACGGCCGAGATGGTCGATCGGGCCGTCAATCAGACCCTGAGCCGTACGATCCTCACCTCCGGCACAGCGTTCCTGGCGACGCTGATTCTCTATGCTCTCGGTGGTCAGGGCATTCACGCCTTCGCCTTCGCCACAATGATCGGCATTATCAGCGGCACCTACAGCACGATCTATATCGCCGCGCCGATCGTGTTGTGGCTGCAGGGACGGCTGGGGACCGCTGCCGCGCCGACCACCAGGGCCGCAACTCAGCCCGCGTAGCCTTCTCGTGATCTGCGCACGCGGTCCCGTCGTCGTGGACGACCTGGTCCCCGGCGTGCGAGGCTGTCACCAGAAAAGCTCCTCACCATTGCGGCGGCTGAACCGGGTGCCGGTGGGGGAAACTGTTCCGGTCAATCGGCCGGTGTCCGGTCGGTGGAAAATTATTGATGCCGGGCCAGCGGGCCGCAGCATAGCGCATAGTTGAATGGCTGCGGGGCCTTGCCACGCGGTGGTCTCATCCCCCCTCCGCCGGCAGTGTTCCGAGTGGCGATCTGTCCGCCCTGCTGCGTGTTCCCCTTTTCCTGCGGTGCTCACCATGTCGAATGCTTTGCAAGTCGTCCGCTTCGCCCTCGGCCTGATCATGGTTGCCGCCGGTGGGTTCCTGGCGGCTCCCTTCGTGGCTGCGGTGGTGGACTCGGCCCGCCAGCAGGCGGCCAATCCGCCGAAGCATGCAACACCGTCACCTGAGACACCGGCAGCCCGGTCGGCGGGAGTCTTCGCGGTGCCTGGCACCGACGTTTTCGCTCCTGCCATGCCGACGGCTGCCCCCACGCCTCAGCCCCCTCGTCGAAAGCCAGCCCCACTGGCCGAGGCGGGGCCGGCAATGCCCCCGCAGCCACTGCCGCCGGTTCAGCCGGCGGGGCCTCCGCCGGGAATGAACCATGTTTATCGCACGACTGTGGAAATGCCGCCCCCACCACTGCTCGATACGGCAGCGGCTCCACCCGCCCGGCTCAGCCAAGAGACGCGTCGGTTTCCGGGCGTTTCAAACCGGCCTGATGAGAGGACCGTGCCCGATGTCTATCGGGTCCGGGATGGAGACGACCTGACTGCGATTGCGACCAGGCTGTATGGGCATCCGCGGGGTGCCACCGCGCTCTGGCAGGCAAACGCGGACCGTCTGGAAAGCCCGGATCTGCTGCCGATCGGCATGCCGCTGATGGTCCCGCCGGCTTGGCAGGTGTTTCAGGGTAATCAGGCGTTCGCGGGTGGCCCGCAGCAGATTGAGCCTCAGCAGCAGCAACGGGTGGTGCCGGCAGGCGGTGCCGTCGCTCTGCAAGGGCCGGCGGCCACTGCGGTGAACCATGAAGCAGCCACGGCCATCGCCCCTTGGCTGGGCCGGGCCTCGGCCAGCCCCGGCGGGGCGACCGTGCAACCTGTCGTCGCTGGAGGACGAGGCAGCCTGCGGGTCGTTACCGGTGAAACGCTCGAGTCGATTGCCCGGCGGGTCTACGGCGATCCGCAGATGGCCACCAGGCTGTTCGCCGCCAACCGCGACCGGCTGCGAAGCCCGGAGCTGCTGGTGCCAGGCATGGAATTGCGGCTGCCGTAGCCCCCGGAGCCGAAGTGGTTGCGTTGGTACCGAAGCAGCAGGTTTAGTCCTTGCCCAGTTCGCCGATGAACCAGCTGCAGAATTGGTCGGGCCGCAGTTTTCCTGACTGGAGGGTCGCCAGCTTGTCGGCCCGCAGGGTCGAGTCGATCTGGACGAAGATCACCGGGCCGCTGCCGTCGGGCATTCCAGATGTTCCCTCGGATTTGCTGCCATCGGCGAGCTGCTGAAACCAATTTGATGGCCGTGCCTTCTGAAAGGTTTTAAACAGCCGTTCCGACTGAGCATCATCTTCTCCGGCGATGATCATCACAGGCAGCCTTTCCAGCACCGGTTTGACGGGACGTCGGTCGACGACAGCCCTGGCGGCGAGGGCTGTGTTGAGCGAAATTCCCTTCTCAGCCCAGACCGGACTGATCAGGATCAGGCCGGCAACCTCCTGCCCCTGAGGGCCACGGGTGTTCGGCTGCCAGCCCCAATCGCCGGCTGTCCAGAGTGCGGCAAGCGTGCCCCCCAGACCCGAGCCAATCACCCAGAATCGATCGAGATCGACGTCGCCATCGCGTGCCTTGGCTTTGAGCCAGTTTCGTACGGTTTCAAGGTCGCCACGAATCCTCGCCTGGCTGCGGATCGCCCCGCCGCCCGTGCCTGCAATCATCAGAAGGTCATTGCGTTGGAGGGCTGGCCCTCCCGAACGCTGGCCGCTTCCTGAACCATCGCCATGTCCTCTGAGCGCAGGAACGGCCACCGCACAGCCAGCCAGTTGCAGGCTGGCCGCCAGTTCTCTCACGGAGGCATGTGACCCACCAATGTCGTGAACCAGAAGTACGGTGGCGGCGGCTTTGTCTGCCGGCGGGTAGAAGGTGAGGCTGAGATTCACCCCGTCAGACGTTTCGAGGACGGCGGTCTCGACGGCTCCGGTTTCCCCCCGGGCGGTTGAGAAAATTGTGACTGCGAGCAGCAGACTGACAACCGGCAGGCTGGCAAACCGAGAAGCGATGAACCATTGCAGCACGGGTTTCCTCCAGTCGTGGCAGACGTGGTGGCTGGTGGGAACTGACAGACCGAGGGGAGCCCCGGCCAGTTCCGTTGAGTATACTTTTATATGGAATAGAGCGTCTGAAGGCAGTCTTTTTGCGGGCGTGTGGTGACGCATCAAAACCCAGGGGCAGGTGAATCGCATGCCAGAACATCACCATCAAGACCAGCACCTGCCGCTGAATCGGGTTCCTGCCCCACCCCCCGTCCCTGCGGCACGACCGCCCGACGGGCTCAGGGTAACTGAGCAGCCGGTGGTGCCGAGGGCAACCGGCGATGCTGAACCGACTCGAGCAGCCCCGAGGCCAACCGTACACCGCGGCCGTTTGCCGGGGTGGCTGGTAAGTTCTGTGCTGCACCTGTTTGTGCTGGCTGGCCTGGCCTCGGTCGCTGTCGATCCGCCGCCGGTGTCGGTGCCGGCCATCATGCTGGAGCAGGATCCAGAGGAACCTGAACCTGAGCTTGTGCTTGAGCCGGAGGAGTTGGCGGTCTCCGATGAGGACTTTGAGGAGATCGGTGCCCTCAGCGAGGCAGGAGTGAGCATTGCTGAGGCAGTCGCGCCGGCGGTAGCCGAGCTTTCGGTGGTTCCGCTTCGCGCCGACACGGTGATGGAAACGAAGGTTCGGGTCGAGCCGGTCAGCTTTGAGGCGATGGGGCCGAACCAGGTCGATCAGCTGATCGAAATGGTCGCGGGGGTCAACGTCGGTGTGGCTGCCACCGGGGCTGCCGGCGCAGTCGACCGCCTCAGCCTCGAGATTGCCCGCTCACTGGAAGATGCCCCCACCTGCGTCTGCTGGGTCTTCGACCAGTCGGTGAGCCTGGCCGGCCAGCGACAGGAAATCGCCGCGCGGCTCGACCGGGTCTTTCGGGAATTGCAGGTTGACGAGCAGGGGGGGCTTCCAGCCGGCCTCACCAACCTGGTGCTCGCCTACGGCCAACGGTTCCAGTTCATCACCGACAGGCCCACGGCCAACTCGAGCGAGGTGATCGAGGCCATTCGCGGGATCGCAGTGGACAACAGCGGGTTCGAAAAGACCTTCACTGCCATCCAGGCGGCGGCCGAACGGCTGCACGCCAGCCGGGGGGCTGGCCGGAATAACAGCATGATCGTTGTGTTCACCGACGAGGTTGGCGATGACCAGATGCTGGCCGATCGGGTGGCGGCCCGCTGCCGACGGTTGGACACCCCGGTCTCTGTCGTTGGGGTTCCGGCACCCTTCGGCCGTCGGTTCATCGAAATGAAGTATGTCGAGTTCGATCCCTCCTATGCGGCAGCCGAGGAGTGGGCCGTGGTCGAGCAAGGGCCGGAAACACTGCTGCCTGAAGCGGTGCGGATTGGCAGTACTGCCGTCAATGATGAAGCGATCGACTCGGGCTTTGGACCGTTCAGCCTGTCAAAACTCTGCTATCAGACCGGAGGCATCTACATCGCCGTTCACGCCAACCGTGACGCGACTGGCCGGGTGAATGACCGGATGACGGCGGCGATGAGTTCCCGCATTCGCTACTTCTTTGATCCCGAGGTGATGCGGGACTACCAGCCCGACTACGTTTCTGCTGGAAAGCTCAAGCAGAAACTTGGCGCCAATCGGGCCAAGCAGGCGTTGGTGGAGGCGGCCGCGGCCACCAACCTTTCGCCGATGGAGTCTCCAGAGACGGTCTTTCCGCGGAAGAGCGAGGGCGAACTGGCGAACCTGTTGACGCTCGCCCAACGGGCGGCAGCCGTACTGCAGCCTCGAATCGATGCCATCCACCGGGTGCTGCTCAGCGGCCTGAAGGACCGGGATGCGATTGAGGAAAAGCGTTGGCAGGCTGGCTATGACCTGGCGATGGGCCGTATCCTCGCACTCAAGGTTCGTACCGACGCCTACAACCTGATGCTCGCGCAGGCGAAGGCAGGCATGCAGTTCCAGCATCCGAAGAGTGACACCTGGGTGTTGAAGCCGTCTCCCGAAGTTCGGGTTGGTTCGCAGACCGAAAGGCTGGCCCGACAGGCGACCGAGTTGCTCGAGCGTGTGGTACAGGAACACCCGGGCACGCCCTGGGCGTTTCTTGCCGAAAGGGAGTTGCAGGTTCCGCTGGGCTATCGCTGGGACGAGATTCACACCGGCATCAACAACCCGCCGCCTCCCCGGCCCGCGGCGAACAACAACAATAACCGTCCTCTGCCGCGGGACGACGAGCGGCGAATGCTGGGCCCACCGAAGCCCAAGCGAAACCTCAAGCGGATCTGAGC
>CALAZQ010000286.1 GCA_937926325.1 uncultured Planctomycetaceae bacterium
GCCTGCCGGCAGTGCAGCGGGCGGTCGCCGAGCAGAAGGCGGTCATCATCGATGTGCGAGAGCCGGACGAGTGGAACGAGAGCCACCTGGCCGGTGCCCGGCTGGTCCCCCTGAGCCGGCTCGAGGCGGGTGTGCCGCCAGCCGAGCTTGCCCGCGTGCTGCCGAAAGACCGCATCATCTACTGCCACTGCCTCGCCGGCGGCCGCTGCCTGATGGCTGCCGACATCCTCAAGCCACTCGGCTACGACGTGCGGCCGTTGGGGCAGAGCTATGAGGAACTGGTAGAGGCTGGCTTTCCAGCGGTGACCGGCCGGTAACGCCGGCGGCAGGGTGCCAATGACCCGTGCAGCGATTCCTTCCACATTCCAGCCCCGGAGCCTGACACCATGAAGATTCAACAGTACTACCTCGCCTGTCTCTCCCATGCCTCGTACCTGATCACCGACGACAAGACGAAGACCGCAGCGGTGGTCGATCCCCAGCGGGACATCGACCAGTACCTCGCCGATGCCGCCGCCGGTGGCTACACGATCAAGCATGTCTTCCTGACGCACTTCCACGCCGACTTTATCGCCGGCCACATCGAACTGCGTGACAAGGTCGGGGCGACGATTCACCTGGGCCGCCGGGCCGAGGCGGAGTTTGCCTGCGAGAAGATGGCCGACGGCGATCGGGTGGAGTTCGGCGACGTGCGGCTGGAAATTCTCGAAACGCCGGGCCATACACCGGAGGGCATCTCGATTCTGGTCTATGACCTGGCCGCCAGCGACAGCGAACCACTGGCGGTGCTGACCGGCGACACCCTGTTCATCGGCGACGTCGGCCGGCCCGACCTGCTGGCCAGCATCGGCGTGACGGCCGACGAGTTGGCCGACATGCTCTACGAAAGCATCACGGAAAAGATCATGCCGCTGCCCGACGCCACCCTCGTCTACCCGGCCCACGGCGCGGGCAGCATGTGCGGCAAGAGCCTCTCCAAAGAGACCGTCTCAACGATCGGCGAACAGAAGAAGTTCAACTATGCCCTGCAGCCGATGAGCCGCGAGGAGTTCAAGGCGCTGGTCACCGCCGACCAGCCCGAGGCCCCCGACTATTTCGTGCACGACGCCATCCTCAACCGGCAGGAGCGGACTTCGCTCGAGGCGTCGATGAAAGAAAACCTCAAGGCCCTCTCGCTCGACGAGGTGCTGGCTCTGGAAAAAGCAGGCGGCCAACTGCTCGATGTCCGCGACGCCATCGACTTTGAAGGCGGCCACCTCCGCGGCACCCTCAACATCGCCCTCTCAGGCAAGTACGCCACCTGGTGCGGCTCGATGCTCAGCCACGACCGGCCGATCATCGTCATCGCCCAGGACGAAGGCGACGAAGAGGAAGCAGTGATGCGGCTGGGCCGGATCGGCTTTGACAACGTTGCCGGCTTCCTGGCCGGCGGCATGAACGCCCTGGCCAATCGGGAAGACCTGCTGCAGGTAACCGAGCGGATCACCGGCCCGGCGCTGGCTGAGTGGCTGGCTGGTGAGCGGCCCGACAGTGGCCAGCCGCCGCTGGTGCTCGATGTTCGGACGGCGGCGGAACATGCCGGGGGCCACATCGCCGGCAGCCGGAATCTGCCGCTGACGCAGCTCGAAGAGGAACTGGCAAGCCTGCCAGCTGGGCAGCCGCTGGCCGTCCACTGCGAAGGCGGCTATCGCTCGGCCATCGCGGCCAGTCTGCTACAGAAGCATAGTCGCGAGCAGGTTTATGACCTCATCGGTGGGTACAAGGCCTGGCAGGCGGCCAAGCTGCCGACGGCGACCGCGACAGTCGAACAGGGGGCCTGAGCGGGTGAACCTGTTAGCACCAGCGGTGCTTGGCACGGTGGCGACAATCGGCCCGGCCGTGATCTCCGGCTGCCTGGTCGGCCTCTCGATGGGGCTGACCGGCGGCGGGGGAGCGATTCTGGCCGTGCCGCTGTTGGTCTATTGGCTGGGGGAGGATCCGCAGGTTGCGGTTGTCATCTCACTGGCCACGGTCGCCGGCACCGCCATCATCGGCACGGCCGAGCGGGCCCGGCTGAAGCAGGTCGAATTTCCCACTGGGCTGCTCTTTGCCGCTGCCGGCATGCTGACAGCGCCACTGGGCAGCTGGCTGGGGGAGCACCTGCCGCCACAGCTGCTGCTGGTCTCGTTCGCGTTGCTGATGCTGCTGATCGCGGCGCGGATGTGGTGGCAGGCCGACCAGGCCATTCCCCCGCCTGCCGAAGCCTGCGGGCCGGAGGACGGCCCTTCCTGTTCACGCGACCCGGAAGGGAAACTGCGACTGACCAGCCGCTGCGCCATGCTGCTGGCCACCATCGGCTTGACCGTCGGGCTGCTCTCGGGGCTCTTTGGCGTCGGTGGCGGCTTTCTGATTGTGCCGGCACTGGTCACCTTTGCCTCGATGGGGCTCTCGCGAGCAGTCGGCACCTCGCTGTTGGTGATGTCGCTGGTGGGGCTGGCGGGAGTTGCCGGTCATCTTCTGCAGGGACGGGAAGTTCCCTGGGAGGTGACGCTGCTGTTCGTCGCCGGCAGCGTGCCGGGCCTGTTCATCGGCTCGGCCCTGACCCGGCAGCTGCCGCGGGCCCTGTTGTCAAAAATCTTCGCCGCCATGATCTTGGCAGTGGCCGTCTTCGTGATCGCCCGGACCATGTTCGGGT
>CALAZQ010000287.1 GCA_937926325.1 uncultured Planctomycetaceae bacterium
GAATCAAGGTTGCCGGCTTCAACGATCTGAAGGAGGGCGACATTCTCGAGTGCTATAAGATCGAGGAAGTCGCACGTACGCTCTCGTGAGTACTCGCAGGCTCCTCAAGGCGGCAGAAGCGGTGCGGGAGGTGGTCAGCATGGCCATCCTCACCCAGGTTCGTGATCCGCGGGTCAGGGACGTGACGGTGACACGGGTGGAAATGGCCCCTGATATGCGATCGGCCAAGGTGTCGGTGTCGGTCATGGGAAGCCCGGCCAAGCAGCAGCTGGCCCTGCGAGGACTGGCCAATTCAGCCGGTTTTCTTCAGTCACAGATCGCCGAGCGGATCGACACCCGCTATATCCCCCGGCTCCGATTTGAACTCGATCAGGGGGTGAAGCATTCTTTGGAAATTGCCCGGGTGCTGGGCGAAGTGCTGCCAGCAGGCACTCAGGACGAAGCCGGTGGGGAGGCCGCCGGGACGGACGACAGCACCGCTGCTGGGGATGCCGGCCAGCAATCACCTGATGACGCCGAAGGACTCGCATGACCAAGAAAAAGACCACCACGAAGGCACAGCAGCCGGCATCGCAGGCAAAAACTGCGAAGGCAAAGCCATCTGCTGCAGGGAAGAAATCAAAGCCGTCTGCAGCGGCGAAATCTCCCGCCAAGCCGGCAGCCAAGGCGAAGAAGGCCGACGGTGCAACCGCAAAGAAAAAGACGGCCGAAGCCAAGCCGGCAGCCGGGAAAAAGGCTGCCGAGCCGGCCGCAGCAGTGACCAAGGCGGCCGCCAAGAAGCCGCAGCGGACGGCTGCAGAGCGGCAGAAGCTGGTCGGCAAGCTGCACAAGGTGCTCAAAAGCCACTATTCACCGCGGCTCCCCGACACCTCACGGCCGCTGCTCGAACAGGTGCTGTTTGCCTGCTGCCTGGAAAATGCCGACTACGACGCCGCGGAAAAAGCCTTCACCCGGTTGCTCGAGAATTCGTTTGATCTCAATGAGGTCCGGGTGACGACCGTCGCCGAACTGGCGGAGGTGCTGGCTGGCCTGCCCGACCCCTCCAAGGCGGCGCTTGCCCTCCGCCGGACGCTGCAGTCGGTCTTTGAGTCGACCTACAGCTTTTCGCTCGATCATGCCAAGAAACAGTCGGTGTCGCAGGGGGTAAAAACCCTCGAGGGCTTGCAGGCACTCACGCCGTTCGTCCAGGTCTACATCACCTCCACCGCGTTGGGTGGGCACGGGGTGCCACTCGACCAGGGTGGCCTCACCGCCCTTTACCTGACCGGGGTCATCTCGCAGGATGAGTACGAGCAGGGGACGGCGCCGGGACTCGACCGGTTCGTCACCAAGAAGATCGGAAAAGAGTTTGGCTCGCTGTTGCACCAGTTCGGGGCCGATCTGATCGCTTCGCTGCACGGCGGCAAGGTCAAGAAAATTCTGGCCGAGATCACCAGTGAGGCGAAGGATCGGATGCCCAAGCGGGGCGAGGCACTGCCGCCGCCGGTAGCAGCGGCGGTCACCGAGGCCGACCCGACAGCAGTTGCCGAAGCGCACCGCCCTGCCGGTCCTCAGGCTGCCGCCCGTCCGGCGGGCAAGACCCCGCAGCCCCCTCCCGGGTCCGGCCCCAAGCGGGACGCCGACGGCAAGCCGATCGGGCCCCGGTCTGGGCCAAAGCCGTTTGTTGTCAAGCCAAACATGGCCCGGTCGATCACGATCAAGCCGGAGCTGGCCGCCAAGCGGGAAGCCGCCGAGAAGGCTGCCGCCGAAGAGGCTGCCAAGGCAACCGCG
Organism: uncultured Planctomycetaceae bacterium; assembly: GCA_937926325.1. GTDB lineage: Bacteria > Planctomycetota > Planctomycetia > Pirellulales > UBA1268 > UBA1268. The sequence goes on from CALAZQ010000287.1 coordinate 1,771, forward strand.
AGCAAGGCCGCGGCCGGTTCCGGCAAAGCCAAGCCGGCGAGCGGCAAGGCGAAGAAACCCGCCGGGAGTACGCACAGCCGGAAACTCGCCAAGAAAAAACCACGTTGATCTCCGCAGGGGAGGCGGTCAGGAACGGGACGGGAGAGGAGGACTCGTGGCAGGTCATTCGCATTGGGCGAACATCGCCCGCAAGAAGTCGCTGGTCGATGCCAAGCGGGGCAAACTCTGGAGCAAACTGGCCAAGGCGATCATCGTGGCGGCGAAGCACGGCGGTCCCGATCCGGACGCCAACCTCAAACTCCGCTATGCCATCGATGCCGCCAAGGCGGTCAGCATGCCCAAGGACAACATCCAGCGGGCCATCAAGGCTGGCTGCGGTGAGCTCAAAGGCGGCAACCTGGAAGAGTCGGTCTATGAGGGCTACGGTGCCGGCGGCGTGGCGGTGCTCTGTGAGATTCTGACCGACAACCGGAACCGGACCGCCCCGGAGATTCGCAAGCTCTTCGAGATCTGTGACGGCAAACTTGGTGCCACGGGCTGTGTCGCCTACCTCTTCACCCGCACCGGCGTGGTGCGGGTGCCGCAGTCGGCCTGCGGTGAGGACCGACTGCTGGAACTGGTGCTGGAGGCGGGGGCCGACGACATCGAAGCGGCTGATGAACACTGGGAGGTGCGGTGCGACCCGCAGGCGATGAGCGACGTCGTGGCGGCCCTGACAGCAGCCGACCTGCCCATTGAATCGAGCCAGATCGTCCGCATCCCTTCAAGCACCGTCGACGTCGAGGATGTCGAGACCGCCCGCAAGGTGCTCGACCTGATGGAACGACTCGATGACCATGACGATGTGCAGAGCGTCTCAGCCAACTTCAGTATTCCCGACGAGGCAATCGCCCAGTTGGGCTGACCGCCGGATCTGGCGATCACGGTCGAAGCCGGGTTTCACCGGTCGGGGAAAGCCGGAGGCGTGAGTTTTGATGGTTCGCTGATCGGGGCCGAACCCCGAGAAGCCCGAGCCGCGAGCCGAGGGAATGCGGTTCCTCGAGCAAAAACGGGATTTCCCGTAGCTTGCGGTTCGGGCTTTTCCTCGGACCACTACTCCTCATCATCCTCCGAATGATCGACCGACGGCCAGTATTCGTCAAAGTCGAACTGCGGGCTGTTGTCGAGATCGTGACACTCCAGGCAGTTGTTCACCGCCCGCTGCTTGCCTTCTGGTGTGTCGAGGGTGAGCACGAGTTCCTCCCGCAGCCGATCCCGTTCCGCCTGGGTGGCACGGACGTCCCCCCGCTCCACCGCGGCATGGGCGGCAGCGGGGCCGTGGCAGTTTTCGCAGCCGTTGTGGGCCAGGTGTGGGGTCTTCGCCATGCTCAGGAAGCCACCCTCGAAAGGTTCAAACCGCTGGGGGGCCCAGCCAACCACATGGCAGGAGAGGCATTCGGGGTCACCATCCCGCCGCGGGTCCTGCTCTTCCAGCGTTGTCAGGGCATAGGCGTGCGAGGAGCCCTCCCAGACCTCATAGGCGTAGTCATGGCAGTCGCTGCAGGCAGCGCTGCCGGCAAACCGCCGGCCGGTTGGATGCCGCATGGCTGACAGGCCAAGCCCCTCCAGCCCGAGTGACTCGAGCTGCCGCTGGTAGCTGGCCAGCAGCTTGATCATCTCGCGGGCCTCACCCCAGCGGGCGTCGAGTGGAACCCGCTGGCTGCGGATTGGCTGGTCGCTGCCGGGAAAGAACCCGACGGCGACCGCGTACATGCCTTTGTGGCCGAGCTCCACCAGCCGCCCTCCGCTGGGCAGTTCAGGAAGCTGCGCTGGTGGCTCATCGGCTCCACCGGCGGTTACCACGATGTCGAACTGGGGATAGGCGGCGGCCAACGAGCGGGTCTCTTCCGGGGTGGCCCAGGAGAGCAGCACCTGATGGTCACAGTTGCCCTGCTGCAACAAGCCTGCGACCTCAGCCAGCGCCGACTCGGCCGGGGCGATCTCGATGGCATCATTGCGGATGCCATCCGCCTTGCCGTCACCCAGGACGGCGGTGATGCCGACTCGCAGCCCGCCGATTTCCACCACGCGAAACCGGGGCGTGATGTTGGCGTCGAGCCCGAGCAGGCCAACATTGGCACTCAAAAACGGCGTCGGCTCGGTACCGACCGAGGCGACCGCCGCCACCAGTTCTTCCGCCGGCAGTCGCAGGTCGGCCGGTCCGAAGCCGATCCCGCTGTAACCCATCTGCCGGAGGCCGTCGGCGATTGACTGATATTTCACCTCGGCCTGCCGGCCAAACCGTTTCACCTGACTGCCGAGATCGACAGCCACAACCGGCCAGCCCGCCGTCCGCATGGCATCGAGAAAGTTCTGCCGCCGGCTGAGCCCACCCTTCTGGTTTTCCTTGCCGGTGCAGCCACAGGGTTCAATGTAGCCGTCGAGTTCACCGGTGATTGCCAGAACCGCACGCGGCACTCCCCAGTTCTCGAACAGCCGGCCGTTCCGCTGCTGAAATTCTGTGACCACCTCGTCGCTGACGCCGACCCCGCGGTCCGGCGTCGCTGCCGAACCAGCGGAGGCCGATATCGCCGTAAAGACAAGCAGAGCCGCCAGCCGCATGGTCAGCCGGCCGGCGGCCACCGCGTCCACCCGACGTGGGGCCAACGGCTGCCGTGGCAAGCCCGGGCAATGAGTTGTTTTGGCAGGATGCATGGTGCGGCTCCGATTTCCGGGGACGGGTAGCTCACTCGCTCCCGGTGTTTATCCCAGCAGACCTGGCCCCTACTCGGCAATGGCAACACAGACAGGAATCGTCAATTCCGGGGTGTCGGGATGACCGGTTTCCAACACGATTTTTCCCGCCGAAGCCGCCTCTGTGCAGAGATTGTTGGCCGTCGGGGCCTCCGGAGGGACGCTCAGCGTGAGCCCGATGCGGATCAAATTCCCATCTCCTACCGGACGGGGGGGGCTCACCGTCACCTCAAGTCCGGCTGGGATCACCTCTTTGACCGCCAGCCGCACCTGATCACGGCCCGCCCCCTTGGCCATTACAAACAGCTTGGTCGCCAGCCCGTCGCGGCGGGAGACGGTGCCCAGCCGGACCGCCTTGGCCCGTTTGTCCCAGGCCTGTCCGACGACGGTGAGATCGCCGGTGACCGTTCCCTCCAGCGGGATCGTCGCCGTCAGTTCCTCGCCATCGACCCGCAGGGTCGTTTCGACATCGCCCCGCAGTTTGCCCAGCGGCAGGCCGGCGGCGAACCGCAGCGTCAGCCCGAAGCCGGCGGTGGCCCCCTCCGCTGCGGCCAACGCGGCTGGCGGCAGTGGTTCGGCTGAAACCGTGACAAGGTCGGCGAACTGTTCGGCCACCAGCCGGCAGTCAACCAGTTCGGCCGCGGCATTGCCAAAGGTAAAAAGTGCGGCTGTCGCTTCGGCCGGTGCCGAGGCTGACAGACCGGCGAGTGTGATCACCGGCGGCTCGGCCTTCCAGATCGGCACGACCTGTCCCTCAATCGAGAAGGCAACCTCGGGCCGCAGCGGATCGTTGGTCAGGATCGTCGCCCGCTGCCGGAACGGGCCGCCGCCCCCTTTCCCCTTCCATTCAATTCGCACCGTCGTTGAACCACCCGGCGGTACGGTTCGACTGCTGCCGTCCCCTGACCCGGCTCCGGAAAAATCGCTGACCGTACAGGTGCAACTGGTTGCTCCCTTGGTGAGCACCAGCGGGGCGTCGCCGGTATTGCGAATGGTGAACTCATGGCTGCCACTGCCCCCCACCGCCACCCGGCCGAAATCATGCACGGTTGCATCGGTTTCGAGCCGGGGCTGTGGCCCCTCGGTGGCGAGGCCCGCTGCCGCGGTCGCGGCTGTTCGCAGGGGGGTGGCGGTGGCGGTCGCAACCGCGGTGGCGACGCCCGTCAGACCACCGAGCAGGGCGGCCGCCACAGCCACCAGCCAAGCGTTTGGCAATCGAATTTTCACCGTAGTCATTCCTCCCGTTCCGGTTCTGTCCGGCGGCAGGTCATGCCGCTGGCGACAAAACCCTTCCCCATCCGCCCTGCTGGCCGACCGGTATTCCCGCTAATATGAACGAGCGATCACACTTCTTCGCTGCACCGGCTTACCGGTGAACAGGCAGGTGCCCGGCTCATCACTCCAGTTTAGCGGCGTGCAGCGAACCGTCACCTTGAGTGGATCGAGGGCGGCGGCAACGGCCGGGTCGTCGGCGACATGCACATGGGCAAAGCCCGCAGGCTGGTCGCCGTCGGCGGCAAAAAACTCGGGGATCGCCGCCTGATCATCGAGCCGGGCCGAGTGGGCCTCACGGAAGGCGACGGCCCGGTCGAACAGCCCCCGCTGGATGCTCTCAAGCAGGTCAGGCACCTCGGCCACGAACTGCTCCAGCGGCAGCGTCTGGCGGTCCTTGGGCGGTTTGTCACGGCAGGCCAGACTGACTGCACCAGCTGCCAGATCGCGGGGGCCGATTTCGACCCGTAGCGGCACCCCCTGCTTCACATGCTGCCAGGCTTTGTCGCCGCCACGCAGGTCGCGGTCGTCGATTTTCACCCGCAGCGGTTCGTCCCGCCAGCGGCGGTCCTCAAGTTGCTTCTTGAGCGACTCACAGCAGGCCAGCACGGCGGCCCGATCATCGTCACTGCGGTGGATCGGCAGCAGCACGATCTGCTCCGGGGCGACCCGCGGAGGGAGGACGAGACCGTCGTCATCGGCGTGGGTCATGATCAGGCCGCCGATCAGCCGGGTGGAGACCCCCCAGGAGGTCGTCCAGCAGAACGACTCGCTGCCGGTTGCATCGGCAAACTTGATCTGCTGGGCCCGGGCAAAGTTCTGGCCGAGAAAGTGCGAGGTGCCGGCCTGCAGAGCCTTACCATCCTGCATCATCGCCTCGATCGAGAAGGTCTCGACGGCGCCGGGAAACCGCTCACTGGCCGGCTTCGGCCCCTTCCAGACCGGCATCGCCAGATCCCGCTCGGCGAAGGTTGCGTAGATCTCGAGCATCCGCAGGGTCTCTTCGACCGCCTCGGCCTCGGTGGCATGGGCGGTGTGACCCTCCTGCCAGAGAAACTCCGCGGTCCGCAGGAAGACCCGGGGCCGCATCTCCCAGCGGACCACGTTGGCCCACTGGTTGATCAGCACCGGCAGATCCCGCCAGGACTGGATCCATTTGGCGTACATCGCCCCGATGATCGTCTCACTGGTCGGCCGGACCACCAACGGCTCTTCGAGCTTGCCGGTCGGGATCAGCCTGCCGTCGGGGCCGAGTTCAAGCCGGTGATGGGTGACCACCGCACATTCTTTGGCGAAGCCCTCGACATGCTTGGCCTCCTGCTCGAGGTACGACAGCGGAATGAACAGCGGGAAGTAGGCGTTGCGGTGTCCCGTTGCCTTGAACATCCCATCGAGAATGCCCTGCATCCGCTCCCAGAGGGCGAAGCCGTGCGGCTTGATCACCATGCAGCCCCGCACCGGCGAGGCCTCGGCCAGGTCGCCAGCCCGCACCACCTGCTGGTACCACTCGGGATAGTCTTCGCCGCGGGTCGGGCTGATGGCGTGCTTGGGCATGAGCGGAAATTCGCGGAAGGCTGGAAGCGGGCAATAGCCGGGATTGTAGCGAGTCAGTTGGCGGCTGCGGCAGCCCTGCCGTAGACTCAGGGTTGGAAGACAGCCCCGCGAGCATCGCATGCCCCCCTCCCCTTCTCTGCCTGCCGTCGTCGCGCCGCGGAGCCGCCGCAAGTGCGTGACGGAACTGACCCCGCAGGCGAACATCGACCAGGCCTTTCTGGCCACCCGCAAGCAGTTGCGACCAAACCGGCACGGGCAGCTCTACCTGCAGATCGAACTGGCCGACCGGAGCGGGACCATTACCGGGCGGATGTGGAACGCCTCCGATGAACACTTCGAGGCTTTCGAAGAGGGGGACTACGTCCGCGTGGTCGGCACCACCCAGCTCTACTCCGGCGCCCTCCAGATCATCGTCACGCTCGTCGAGCGAGCCGATCCTACCAGCATCGACGAGGCCGCCTTCCGAGTGCTGACCGATGATGCCGTGAGCGGGCTGAAGCGGGAGTTCGAACAGATTGCCCTTTCCGTTGAGCGGCCCTGCCTGAAAATACTTTCGGAAGAACTGCTCGCCGACACCGAGCTGATGGCAGCCCTGGCCCGCTGTCCTGCCGGAGTCAAGCAGCACCATGCCTATGCCGGCGGGCTGCTCGAGCATGTCGTCATGCTGCTCCGGCTGGCCGACCGGGTTGCCCCGCTCTACCCCGACCTTGACCGTGACCTGCTCATCATCGGCGTGTTACTGCATGACATCGGCAAGACGGTGGAGCTGGAAAACGAAAAGGGCTTTTCCTACACCGAAGCCGGCCAGCTGCTCGGGCATGTGCTGCTGGGGCTGGAAATCGTCGAGGAAAAGATCCATGCCGTCGAACTGCGGTCGGGCGAGCCCTTTGACGACGAACTGGCCAACCGGATCAAGCACATGGTGGCCAGCCACCACGGGGAGTACGCCTTCGGCGCGCCGAAGCTGCCGATGACCCTCGAGGCGCTCGCCCTGCACTACCTCGATGCCCTCGACGCCCGGATGGCCGGCACGCTGCAGCTGTTCCAGGCTGAAGCGTCGATCGATGATGGCTGGACGCAGTACCACGCCAACCTGGGCCGCAAGTTCTTCCGTGGCCGCGAGCCCCGAGAGTCGTGACGCCCAGCCCACCCCGCCGATCGGGATCCCGCCGCCGCACCGAGCTGCCCGAAGTGATCGGCCGCTTCCGCCGCAGCCGGCAGGGGTATGGCTTTGTCCGTCCCGACGATGCGGGTCCGGGGGATCGCGAAGCCGACATCAGAATTCCGGCGGTCGCCACCGGCGACGCCGCCGATGGTGACACGGTGCGGGTGCAGGTGACCCAGGCCCGCGATGTCGGCCGGCCTGGCCTGGCCGGCGAGGTCGTCGAGGTGCTCGAGCGGAAGACCGTCCGGTTTGTCGGCACTGCCTTTGAATCGGCCGGCCAGGGCTGGGTGCAGATTGACGGTACGCAGTTTCCACGGGCCGTCTGGGTTGGTGACCCGGGGGCCAAGTCGGCGCGGGATGGCGACAAGGTGGTGGTCGAACTGATCCGCTTTCCCACGGTGCTGCGGGATGGCGAGGGCGTGATCGTCGAGGTGCTGGGGGCTGCCGGGACCGCCGGGGTCGATACCCGGATGGTGATCGCCGAATTCGGGCTGCCGGGCGAGTTCCCCGAGGCGGTGCTGGAAGATGCCCGGCGGCAGGCGGCCGACTTCAGCGATGCGGTGCCTGCCGGCCGCCGCGATCTGTCGGCCGAGACGATCGTGACAATCGATCCGGCCGATGCCCGTGACTTCGACGACGCCATTTCGCTGGCCCGCATCGACCGGGGCCACTGGCTGCTTGGGGTGCATATCGCCGATGTGGCCCACTTTGTCCGGGAAGGCTCGCCCCTCGACCAGGAGGCGGTCGCCCGCGGCACCAGCGTCTATCTGCCCGACCGGGTGATTCCGATGCTGCCCGAGATCGTCTCGAACAACCTCGCCAGCCTGCAGCCCGGTCGGGTGCGGCTGGCCCGCACCTGCTGGATCGAGTTCTCGGCCGAGGGGATTCCGATCCATGCCGAAGTGGAGCGAACGGCCATCACCAGCAAGCGGCGATTCTCCTATGAAGAGGTCGATCGGTTTCTGGCAGATCCCGACACCACCGCCGTGAAGATGACCGCGGCTGTCCGAGGCCTGCTCGGCCGGATGCGGGATCTGGCCCGGCTGCTCCGCGGCCGCCGGATTGGACGTGGCGCCCTTGAACTAAACATGCCGGAGGTGAAGGTCGATCTCGACCGCTCGGGCCGGGTGAGCGGTGCCCATGTCGTAGTCAACACCGAAAGCCACCAGATCATCGAAGAGTTCATGCTGGCGGCCAACGAGGCGGTGGCGGGACTGCTGGCCGGGGCCGAGGCCGGCTTCCTCCGTCGCATCCACCCTGCTCCCGATCTCCGCAAACTGCGGCAGCTGACCGAGTTCGTGTCCGAACTCGGTTTTGAGGTCGATTCACTGGAGAGCCGGTTCGAACTCCAGCGGCTGCTCGATCTGGCCCGGGGCCGGCCCGAGGAGCATGCCGTTCACTACGCCGTGCTGCGGAGCCTCAGCCGGGCCGTCTACGGGCCGCAGGCGGATGGTCACTACGCCCTCGCCAGCGACTGTTACTGCCACTTCACCTCGCCGATCAGACGGTATCCCGATCTGACCATTCACCGGGCCATCGACCTGCTGGCCACCGGCAAGCGGCCGCCGCGAGAAGGGCTCGACCAACTGGGCGAGCAGTGCTCGCAGTTGGAACGCCGAGCCGAAGCAGCTGAGCGGGAACTGGTGAAGCTGAAGCTGCTGCACTTCCTGGCTGGTCGCGTCGGCTCGGAACTGGAGGGCGTCGTCACGGGCGTTGAGCGGTTCGGCCTGTTCGTGCAGGGCATCGAGCTTCCGGCCGAAGGCCTGGTGGCGGTCGAGCGGCTGCCCGAGGATCGCTATCGCTATGACCGCCGGGCCCACACGCTGACCGGGCACCGGCCGGGTAACGCTTTCCGGCTGGGCGATCGGGTGCGGGTGCGGGTCGATGCGGTCGATCTCGACAAGCGGCTGCTGGAGTTCTCGCTGGAATCCCGACCGACTGGCCGGGGCCGCAAGGGGCAGGCCGGTGGTCGTCGGCCGGCTACCGGCAGGGGCCAGAGCCGTGAACGTCGGGAAAAGCGGTCGGCGGCTGCTGAACCGATGCGGCTGAAGGTCTTCGGTGCCGCGGAAGGGACGAGCAAGTCGCCAGGTCGGCAGCCGAAAAAGAAGGGCGGCAAAAAAAGGGCGACCACCAAGAAACGCACGAAGAAGCAGTCAGATCGCCGACAAGGGCGGTGACATCTGCTGCATTCAAGCAGTTGAGGAAGCCTGCGCTGATCCCATAGACTCCCGAACCCGCTGAACCTTCCGCAGAAAGCTCCGAACGTTGCTTGAGACCCCGCTCTTTTCCTGGCATCAGTCGCACGGCGGCCGGCTGGTCGACTTTGCCGGCTGGTCGATGCCGGTGCAGTACGTGTCGATTGTCGAGGAGCATCTTGCAACCCGGCAGGCGGCCGGCCTGTTTGATGTGTCCCACATGGGCAGGCTGCTGGTGGAGGGGCCGGCGGCAATCGACTGGCTGGAGGGGCTGCTGACCCGACGGGTCGCCGACCTCGCGGTCGGGCGGGCCCGCTACACGCTGGTGACGGGCGTCGACAGCACTGCCGAAGAGACGACTGCCCCCCCGGTGATTCTTGACGACGCGGTTGTGACCAGACTGGCTGACGCCGACGATGGCACGCCCCGGCTGCTGCTGGTGGTCAATGCCAGTAACGCTTCGCGGGTCATTCGCTGGCTGGAAAGTCAGCTTCCTGCCCGCGGGGTGCGGCTGACCGATCGCACCGCCGCCACCGCGATGATTGCCGTGCAAGGGCCGCTGGTGTTCGGGAGCGGGGGCCTGCTGCAGCAGGTCTGCACCGCAGATACCGCAGCGATGCTGGCCGCACTGCCGGTGTATGGGGCAGTTGAAACCACGGTCGCCAACACGCCGGCCGTTGTCAGCCGGACGGGCTACACGGGTGAAGATGGCATCGAGCTTGTCGTTGATGCCGACGCCGCCCTTCCGGTCTGGCAGCAGCTGCTCACCGCCGGCCGGGACCGGGGCGGGCGGCCCTGCGGCCTCGGCAGCCGGGATACGCTGCGGCTCGAGGCGGGCATGCCGCTGTATGGCCATGAGCTGACTGAGTTGACCGACCCCGCGGCCATCGGCCTGGGCCGGGCGGTTCAGGGTGAGGGCCGGTCATTTCCTGGGGTGGCTGAGCTGGCGGCCCGACGGGAGGCTGGTGGACGCCAGCGGGTCGGGTTGCAGTTTGCGGCAAAGCGGGCTGCCCGTCAGGGCGACCCGATCCTGCTGCCCGGAGCGGACCAGGCTTGCGGAGAGGTGACCAGTGGCAGCTTCTCGCCGACCCTCGGCTGTGGCATCGCCATGGCGATGGTCGAGCCGGCGGTGGCGGCAGTCGGGACCGAATTGGAAGCCACTGTCAGGGGCAGCCGGCTGCCGGCCCGGGTTGTCCCGCTGCCCTTCTATCGCCGTCCCCGGGGAGCGAGTTAACCGCCCCCTCGTTGTTGGTGCTCGCCAGGACGACCCATCGCTTTACGGATCGAATTTCTCAACACGCTGCCAGGAGGCCTCTCATGGACAAACCCCGTCGCTACGCCAAATCACACGAATGGGCCCGGCTGGAGGACGACGGCGTGGTGACCGTCGGCATCTCGGCCTACGCGGTCGAAGCCCTGACCGATCTCGTCTTCATGCAATTGCCTGAGGTCGGGGCGACGGTCACCGCGGGTGAATCGTTCGGTGAGATTGAGAGTGTCAAGGCGGTCAGCGATCTCTACGCACCCATCTCGGGCGAGGTGGTGGCGGTCAATGCCGAGCTTCCCGGCAAGCTTGAAACACTGGGAGACGATCCCTACGGCAGCGGCTGGGTGATCAAAATCAAGCCGGCTGATGTGGGGCAGCTTGAGACGCTGCTCGACCAGACGGCCTATGACACGCTCGTTGGGAGCGAGTCGCATTGACCCGCCGGCAGTCGGCCGTGGTCTCTTCGAACTCGCCCGGGCCGGAGCCCTCCGGGCTTGCCGTCTGGCGGGATCCGCCAGCTGCGGGCCCCTGGAACATGGCTGCCGATGAGGCGTTGGCACACGCCGCTGAGCAGAGCGGCAGGGTGCTGATGCGGCTCTATGGCTGGCGGCCCGACACCGTCTCGCTGGGTGGCTTCCAGGCGTTCGCCGAAACCGAGCAGCAGCCGGAACTCGCCGGCTGGCCGATCGTCCGTCGTCCCAGCGGGGGCGGGGCGATCGTGCATGGGAGCGACCTGACCTATTGCCTGGCCCTGCCGGCGACACACCCCTGGGGCAGGCGTCCCGAGGATCTCTACGCGGCGGTTCACGGGGCGCTGGTCGAGGAACTTTGTCACCGCGGGGTGGCGGCATCGATGGTTGATGCCGAGGTGGCGGCCACGGTAGCGGACGACAGCTTCTTTTGCTTCGACCGGCGGGCCTTTGGAGACGTGGTGATCACTGCGGCGATGGCGGGGGCGGTGGCCGGCGGTTGCAAGGTACTCGGCAGTGCCCAGCGGCGGCTCGCCGGCGTGGTGTTGCAACACGGCAGCCTGCTGCTGCGGCGGCACCCCTCGATGACCGGCGCCGGAAGCCACGCCGGACTGGCAGAGATCATCGGAGGGACGGGGGGTGATTCAGCCGCAGTGGTGGTCCACTGGCTGGAGCGGCTGGCGGCGCGGCTGGGTGGACCGCTGGCCGAGATGGCCGGCGTGTCCTGGACGGCGGACGACCCCGATCTGTCGCGAAGGGTCAATCGATATGCGGGTGCCGCCTGGCTGCGGCGGCGGTAGGAAGCCGGCTTTTGGCAGCCAACTTCCGCTGGACTCGGCTGCCCGGTCGTGCTACTGTGAGGGTATCTGACGCCGAGTCGTATCTTTCATGACGTCCCGGTATTCGTTGGCGATCAGGGGGTTTCGTGGTGAACAAGTTGAACCGAGACACGTTGTATGGTCGCCAAACTGATCATCGCCAGCGGCAAACGCGCCGGCCGGGCGATTTCGATGAAACGGGACAAACTGCTGATTGGCCGTGCTGAAGAGTGTGACCTTCGGCCACTCAGTGAGGAAGTCAGCCGGAAGCATTGCGCGATCATCCGCAAGGGTGATGATTTGTGGGCGGAGGATCTCCGCAGCCGAAACGGCACGTTTGTCAACGGGCTCAAACTCACCGAGCCGAAGCAGTTGGCAGACGGAGACCTGGTCCGGGTCGGCTCGCTCGAACTCAAGGTGTCGGCTGCCCCTGAGCCCAAGTTCGACACGGATGAAGACATCTCTCGGCTGTTGCTTGGGGGTGATCAGCCGGCCGGGATGCATGACACCACCCGCTCGATGCAGGCGGCTGATGACGATTCGGCGGTGGTGCATGGGGTTGCCGAGCCACGGGGGCAGGATGCCGCCGGCGGAACCACGGTGGTATCGCAGGATGGCAAAGGCGACCCGCGGGCAGACGATAAGGACGACGAGTCGGACGTCTCCAAGCGCAGCAAGGCACTTGAGGAGATTCTCAAGTCACGAAACAAGCCCGGCCAGCTTCCCAAGAGCGATAAGCCCGATGGCTCGAGCCGTGAGGCGGCCGCCGATGCCCTGAGGAAATACTTCGGCAATCGCTGATCGCCGGCCTGCCAGCCCTGTTTTCGGCAGGACCGGCAGAATCGGTAGCGACCGATATTTTTTCCTCACTCGCCAGGCCTGCTCAGCAAGCATGGGGCATATTTCTTTGCCGACCGGACTGACCGGTCAGGCTTTCCTAACCGGCCGGGGCGACCAGATTCGCCCCCGGCTTGCCGAATGCACCCCTGCTGCGAGATGTTTCATGCCTGCCAGCCTCTGCCGCCCTGATCGCCGCCAGCTTGTCGATCCCACCACCTGTGAGCGGGACTATGATTCCGCCGAAATTGAGTTCATGCAGGCGGTCGAGCAGTACAAACGGACGACCGGCCGACGTTTTCCCACCTGCAGCGAAATGCTCGCCATTCTCCGCTCGCTGGGATACGTCCGGGTGCTCCCGGCAACTGATTGTGGCACCGAACCGGCCTTGTCGGCCGGCCAGCCCACGGCCTAGTGTTCTGCACGCTGTTTCCTGAGCGGTCTGCCGCTGCGTGGGAAACGTGATGTGCTGATGGACGCTGGCATGCCGCATTCCTCATTTTCGCCGCCTCTGTGTCGCCACCGGGGGAGCCTCATGCTGCTGCTCGGTGTCACCACCGTCGGCTGCCACCGGCTGACAGCCAACGATTCCAGCGAGGGAGTCCGCCTTTATCAGCAGGGCAACTACCTCGGGGCGGTCAATTCCTTTCAGCGGGCGCTCGACCAGCAGCCGGGCAACCCCGACTGCTTCTATAACCTCGGCGCGACCTACCACCAGCAGGCCAAGCTCTTTGGTCGGAGGAGTGACCTCGACACCGCAGAGCAGTATTACCACCTCTGCCTGGCCCGGGCTCCCGACCATGCCGCCTGCCAGCGAGGCCTGGCCGTACTGCTGGTCGAGACCGGCAGGCCGGAGGAAGCGATGAACCAGCTTGAGCAGTGGTCGGCCCGCGATCCCGACAACCCCGAGCCGCGGATCGAACTTGCCCGGCTCTGCCAGGAGCAGGGCAATCCGGCCGCGGCTGATGAACAACTGGCTGCCGCTCTGAAGCTCGATCCTGACAACCCGCGGGCATTGGTCGCCCAGGGGCAGATCAGGGAGGCGGCCGGTGACACCCGGCAGGCTCTGGCCAGCTATTCACGGGCCCTGGAAGTTGACCGCAATCAACCGACCGTCATGGTCAAAGTGGCGACGCTTCAGAACAATGCTGCCGCTGCCACCGTTGCCGCCCGGCCGCCGCTCACTGGCGTCGCCCCGGCGGCCCGATGATTCCGCGGGAAAGGGCTGCCCGTTGACCCTGCTGGCGATTGGGCCGTATCCTCACGGCGATAAGTGCCGAGGGCCTTTCGTTGGCCGGCACCGACCCCGACGGAGACATTCATGGCGACGGTGGCTGACAGGGTCTTCAATTTTTCGGCAGGACCAGCTGTTCTGCCGCTTTCGGTGCTTGAGCGGGCCCGTGACGAGTTCTTGTCGCTGCCGGGTGTCGGCATGTCGGTGTTGGAAATCAGTCACCGCAGCAAAGCGTTCGATGAAATTCTGGAGCGGACCCTGACCGACCTCGGCAGCCTGCTCGGGCTCGGTGACGAGCACGAACTCGTGCTGCTGCAGGGTGGTGCGAGCCTGCAGTTCGCCATGGTGCCCCTGAATCTGCTGTCTGGGCGGTCGGCTGCGGCGAATTACATTCTGACCGGCACGTGGGGAAAAGGCGGCCTCAAGGAGGCCAAGCGGATCGGCCCGACCCACATCGCCTGGGACGGCGAGCAGACCGGCTATGACCGGCTGCCCGAGGGGAATGCCATCAACCTTTCCGAACAGCCTGCCTACGTGCACATCACCAGTAATGAGACCATCCAGGGGGTGCAGTGGCAGCAGCTGCCCGAAGCGGGTGACACGCCGCTGGTGTGCGACTGCTCGAGTGACTTCCTGTCGCGGCCGATCGAGCTGGAGCGGTACGGGGTCCTCTATGCGTGCGCTCAGAAGAATGCCGGGATCGCCGGGGTTACGGCGGTGGCGATTCGCAAGGATCTGCTCGAGCGATCGTCCGACAGCCTGCCCGCGATGCTCGATTACCGAACGTTCGTCGCGAAAGGGTCGCGGCCGAATACGCCGCCGGTCTTTGCCATCTATATCCTCGGCCTCGTCTGCGATTGGCTGCTGCGGGAGGTGGGCGGCCTTGAGCGGATGGCCGAGCGAAATGCAGCCAAGGCGGCCCTGCTGTATGACGCGATTGATGCCGCTGACGGCTTCTATCGCGGGCACGCGGCGGCCGACTGTCGCTCGCAGATGAACGTCACCTTCCGGCTCCCGACGGCCGAGCTTGAGCAGGAATTTCTGGCAGAAGCCTCCAGCCATGGGCTTTCCGATCTCAAGGGGCACCGATCGGTGGGGGGAATTCGCGCCAGCGTCTACAATGCGATGCCAGAAACCGGCGTGCTGGCCCTGCGGGATTTCATGAACGACTTTAGGAATGCCCGCGGCTAGTAAGTACATCGGCGGGCCCTGCCGTTGAGGGGTGTGGCCAGTTTGCTGGAACACCGGCCGGCTTTTGTCGTCCCGCCGACAGCGACCCAACAGAGATACGCGACCGAGAACTCCCAGGAAGCCGGCCCCGCTCGCCGACACGCAGCCATGCCATCGATCATCGTGCTTGACAAACTCAGCCCCGACGGAATCGCCCTGCTCGATGCCGCCGCCGCCAGTGGCATCAGCTACGAGGTGCGGACGGGACTTGCCGGTGATGATCTGCGGGAGGCCTTGGCCCAGCACGATGGGGCGATCTGCCGCAGTGGCGTGAAGATCACTGCCGATGTGCTTGTCGGGAACCAGCGGCTCCGGGCGATTGTGCGGGCCGGTGTCGGCACCGACAACATCGACAAACAGGCGGCGACCCGGCAGGGCATCGTGGTGATGAACACCCCGGCCGGCAACACCATCAGCACGGCCGAGCATGCCTTTGCCTTGATCCTGGCGCTTTCCCGTAACGTGGCCGCCGCCGATGCCAGCCTGCGGGAGCATCGCTGGGACCGGGGCAAGTTCATGGGGGTGCAACTGGCCGGTAAGACGCTCGGGATCGTCGGCATGGGACGGATCGGGCAGGCAGTCGCCAGCCGGGCCCGGGCCTTTGACATGCGGGTGGTTGGGTTCGATCCGTTCCTGGCCACCGACCGTGCCAATGAGCTTGGAATCGAACTCGTTGGCAGTGTCCGTGAACTGCTGCCGGAGGTGGACTATCTCACCGTCCACACGCCCCTGACTGCCGAGACCCGCCATCTGATAGGAAAGGACGAACTCGCGATCCTGAAGCCGGGGGTGCGGCTGGTCAACTGTGCCCGCGGCGGAATCTACGACGAGCAGGCGCTGCTGGAGGGGCTGCAGAGCGGCGTTATCGCCGGGGTAGCGCTCGATGTGTTTGAAGATGAGCCCTGCACCGAAAGCCCGTTGTTCGACCAGCCGGGGGTATTGGTGACGCCCCACCTGGGGGCCAGCACCGAGGAGGCGCAGTCTCAGGTCGCCATCGAGGGTGTCAACCTGCTGACCGATTTTCTGCGGACCGGTACGGTGCGGCACTCGGTCAATTCCAGCCCGATCGATCCGGCCGCCCTCGAGGGGGTGCGAGGCTTCCTCGATCTCGGCTGGCGATTGGGCGTGCTGCTCTCGCAGCTTGACGAACAGCCGCCAAAGTCGGTCTCGATTGCCTACCGTGGTGAAATCGCGTCCCGTAACACCCGCCTCGTAACAGCCGCCTTCGCGGCCGGTCTGCTCGAGACAGCGCTCGAGGATGTCAACATCATCAACGCCGAAATGTTGCTGCGGGAGCGGGGCATTGAGCTGGTCGAACAGAGCCGCTCTGATCCGGGGGCGTTCAGTTCGGTCGTCGCCGTCGATCTGGTGGCGGGTGATTGTGTGCACCGTGCTGCTGGCACCCTGTTTGGCCGGTCGATGCCGCGGCTGGTGCAGCTGGAGGGGCATCGGCTCGAGGCTTACCTCGACGGTACCCTGCTGGTATTCACCCACCAGGACGTGCCGGGCATCATCGGCCGAGTGGGGACCGCCTTCGGTGGCAGCGGCGTGAACATCGCTCAGATGACTGTCGGCCGCTCAGCACCGGGCGGCGATGCCATCGGCGTTCTCAATCTTGATCAGCCACCCTCGCCCGCAGCCCTGGCCCAGGTCGAGGCCTGCGAAGGGATCCGCTCGGCCCGGGTCTGTCAGCTGCCGGCGGCAGGGCAGGTGCCTTATTGGCTGGCAACGCCGCCCGCGGCTCCCCGTGGGTGATTTTGTGAAGTTCGGTCATGTGTACCACTCTGCGAGCCGTGATCAGCCGCGGACTGCTGGCGACAGTGGCGGTGACGGCGACTCTCACGTGTCACCTGGGGATGGCCGAGCGGGCAACGGTCTCTGATCAGACGTCGCGACGGCTGCTCGAGGCGGTGGCAGAACGGGGCTATCACGAAACCGCCTTGCTGATTCTCGACCGACTTGCTGCCGATCCCGAGCTTTCGGCCGAGTTTCGCCGCACGATCCCGCTGCGGCGGGCAGCTGCCCTGGTCGCTTCGGTGCGGTTCGATCCTGATCTGGCGAAACGACGACAGACCTATGCCGATGCGGCTGCGGAGATTGACCGGCTCCTGGCCACCGGAGATGACCCGGCGGTGGTCGCGGAGGCGGCGATGCAGCGGGGCCTGCTGCTGCTGGAACAGGGCCGGCTGCGGCGGCTGACGGACGATTCAGCCGGGGCGGCGGCGGCTGCCAAACTGTTTGGCAAGGCGGCTGCCGCCTTCGTGGCTGGAGCCGATGCCGGGCCTGCCAGCGGGTCTGCTCGCGCGGCCACCGAACGGGAACTGGCAGCAGTGGACGCTCGCCTGATGGAGTACCGGAAACGCCGGGTGTTGCCCCGTGAAGACCGACGGGCCTGCGATGCCCTTGAAGCAGAACGTGAGCGGCTGCGGGGTCGGCTGGTCCAGCTTGATCTCTTGGCAGCCGAGGCGACGGCGGAACAGGCCCGCTGCTTTCCCACTGGGTCAGCAGCCCGTCAGTCGGGCCTGAAGCGGGCTGCGGGCCAGTATCGGGCCATTGCCGAGAAGCAGCCGACCCGGGCAGCCGGCCTCTGGGCCCGAGTGGAAGAGGGCCGCACGCTGATCGAATTGGGCGAGCGGGAACGGGGGCTCGAACTGCTCGATGAGATCCTGAAGCTGCCGGCGACGGAAATCCTGATTGAGCGGCTGCAGGTGCGGGCGCTGGCCGCGATCCTTCAATGCTGGCTGGAGACGCCAGATCAGCGAGATGATGCGGGGTTTGATGAGCGGCTGCGGCGGCAGGTGCTGGGGCTGGGGCCACCGGAGCGTCTTGATGCCGATGCCCTCGATGCCAAATATGCCGCCGCGGAACTGCTGCTGAGGCGGGTAGAGGAAATTCCACCCGGTGAGCAGCGACGCCGACAGCCGCTGGTCGAGGACGTGCGGCGGTTGGCCACCGATGTCGCGCGGGCCGGAGGCGACCGTGCTGCACCCGCACGTGAACTCCTTGAGCGGCTCGACGGCCGGGGCCGGGCCGCGGCGCAACGGCTGGGGCAGACCTTCGACGCGGCGGTTGACCGCGCCCGGCAGGCCGTTGCGGCGGTCCAGGCCGATCCGACGGCGGCGGGGTGTGCCGCTGCGTGTGAACAGATTCGCCAAGCGTTGGTCGCCGGGGTGACCGACCCGCCGGAGGATCCCGCCGCTCGCCGGCAGCAGCTGCTTCAGCTTCGCTATCAGCTGGCCTTTGTCCTGTACGAAGGCCGCCGGTACCACGAGGCGGCCGCCGTCGGGGAGGACTTTCTCGTCACCGCCCCGGCCGCGCCGATCAGCCGCAAGGCGGCGACCATCGCCCTGGCCAGCTGGCAGGCGCTGCAGCGGCAGCCGAACGAGGCCTGGGGTCGGGCTGCCGTGGGCCGGCTGGCCCGGTTGACCGAAGTCATCATGGGGCGGTGGCCTGAGGAGGCTGAGTCGGCTGCGGCCGCCATGCTGGCGATCGACCTCGCTGCCGCCGCCGCTGACCGGTCCGCCATCGAGACGATCCTGGCCGGCCTGCCCCCAACCAGCAGTGGTCGGGCAGAGCTGCTGCTCCGCGGCGGCGTCGCGATCTGGCAGCTCTGTGGAGCGGCGGGTGAGCCCACCGGGGCGTCGGCAGGAGCCGCTGCTGCGTGTGCTGGCCGGGCGGCCGACCGGCTTGACGAGGGGCTCGGGCTGATTGCCGGCGAGCAGACGTTGGCTGAGCCGATTGCTTCCCTCGCAGTTGCCGCTGCAGTCGCCCGTTGTCAAATCGCGTTGGCGACCGACGGTGCAGCGACCAATCGACTGATGCCGCTGCTGACCCAGCCGCTCTACGGTCCCTGGACGCTGCTGCGAGATCCAGCCAATACGTTTTCCCAACAGCTTGTTGAGGCGGGCCTCAGCTGCTGCCTGCGGGGATTCACGCGGGCCGGCCGGTTCGACCTTGCCGAGGAGGCCGTCACCGAGCTCGCAGAGAGGCTTGCCGGGGATGACGCAGCTGCCCTCCGGCTGGCGGCCACTGCGGGGGTGCTCGGTCGCGAGCTGTTCGACCGCCTCCAGGCCCCGGATGCGCCTGCCGTGACCGGGCGGGATCAGGCTCTGCAGTTGCTCGTTCGGCTGCTTGCCGTTGCGGCCTCCCCTTCTGCCCCGCGGGCCGTGACGCTCTGGGCCGCCGCGACCCTCAAGCGGCTGGGTGAGGCCGAGGGGGCCCTCGAGCAGCTGGTGCCCCGCGATCGCCGCCGTGATCTGCTTGAGCAGGCAGCCGCTGCGACGCAGCGGCTGCTGGCAGCGGAGCCGGCAGCGGGGCGGCCGCCCTTGAGGCTTCAACTTGCCGAGCTTTGGACGGCTGTCGGCCGCTGGCAGGCGGCCGTCGCAGAGCTCGATCTGGTGGTCGCCGATCCTCGGGCGGGCCGCTCGATCCTCGTCCAGCGGGAAGTGGCCGACCTGCTCGAGTCATTGGCCCGGAACCAGCCCGATCCAGCCGCAGCCCGCCAGCTCTTCCGCGCCGCTGTCGCCGGCCGAACGGTCGGTTCAGCGTCGGCCTGGGGGTGGGGGGGCTTGGCCAGCCGAATCTCCCGCCGGGCATTCGCCGGCGATGACGCTGAGGCCCGGCAGCTTCGACGGCTCTACTTCGAGGCTCGCCATCGCCTGGCTGGCTGCCGGTTGGCCTGGGCCCGTCGCGAGGCCGATGCGGCCACCGCTCGCCGGCAGCTGCAACAGGCCGCAGCCGAGCTTGAGATCGAGGCCCGGCTGCATCCTGATCTCGGCGGGAAAGAGTTTCAGCAACGCTTTGAACAGCTCCGGGAGGAGATCCGCCAGGCGCTTTCCGGACCGCCGGGGGATGATGCATGACGCTCGACTGTCGGATCGCATCCAGACCGGTTTCCCGGGCCTGGCTTCTTCCCCTGAGCTGCTTGTTGCTGGGCTGGCTGTCGCCCCCGGTGGCGGCGGCCGATCGACTGGTGACCTCGGAGGGGCCCCTGCTGGGAGAGGTGGTCGGCATGTCCCCTGAGGCGGTCGAATTCCGTGAACAGGGATCGAAGGGCCGTTCTCAGCAGATTCCGGTCGATGCCATTGTCACGCTCTCGCTTCAGAGTGAGCCGTCCCGGGTGACAGAGGCGAGGCAGCTGCTCGAGCAGGGCGAGTTTGAGGCAGCGGCCGCAGTTCTCGCTGAGGTCACTCCGGTTGAGCTCGAGGTTGCCTCGGCTGCGGTCCGGGGGGAGCACGCGTACGTGACGGCTGCCATCGCCGGCCGGCAAGCGGTCGCAACCGGCAAGGATCTGGCCGGAGGGCTGGCGGCCGTGACAGACTTTCTTGATCGTTTCAGCCGGAGCATCCATCGCTTTGAACTGATCGAACTGGCAGGGGATCTTGAGCTGGCGGCGGGCCGACCGGACGCCGCCCTCGCGAGCTATCGGCAGCTTGCGCAGGGCCCGCCGTCGCTGGCGATCCGCGCCGCCCGCCGCGAGGGTGAAACCCTGCTCGCGCTGGGCAAGACTGCTGAGGCTGCTGCTGTCCTCTCGGCTGCGGCTGAGTCACCAGCAAGCGACGAGAATAGCCGTAGGGAACGGGCTGCCGCCAGCATCGGAGAGGCCAGCTGCCTGATCCGGCTCGACCGCCCCGCTGAGGCAGTCACGCAGATTCGTCGGCTCTTGGCCACGATGGAGCCGCCAGCCGCCGCCGATAAAGAGGGGCAGCAGCAGCTCGGCCGTGCCTACGCCACGCTCGGCCGGGCCTTGCTGGCCAATCACCAGGAACAGGATGGGCTGATCGCCTATCTGACGGTCGATCTGGTGCACAGCAGTGACCCCGAAAGTCACGCCGAAGCGCTCTATCGGCTGCAGGAACTCTGGGATCAGGGCCGGTATCCGCAGCGGGCGAGCGAGGCCCGCCGTCGGCTTGAGGCTGACTATCCCGAAAGTGCTTGGGCGGCCCGCCTGAGGCGGCCGGTCCACTGACCCGTCGGAACGGCTTGGCGAAGCGGTGCTGCTGCCGGTAGGCTGCCCGCCAGCAGAGACAGTGCAGCCCCGAGGAGAGGCTGCCGGCTCGCGAACAGGGATGTGAACGATGCAGAAGCAGGACGCGGTGCGGTGGCTGATGGTGCTGCTGGTGGTGGTCGCCGGGACGGCGAACCTCGGCGGCGTGAGGGCCCAGGAGCCGGGAGAGAATGCGAACCCCGCGGCAGCGCCGGCCGCGGTGGCCCCGGCGGCCGGAGCAGTTGTCGCCGAGCCGGCGGCCCCGCCCGCCCCTCGCAATCTGCTGGTCTATTACTTTGGAGCCCTGGGGCCGACCTTCGTTGTCGTCTTCCTCGGCCTCTCCTTCGCGCTGGTCGCCCTGCTGGTGATGTGCTTCCTGCAGCTGCGGCGGTCGGTGCTGCTGCCCCCGGAACTGGTCGAGGGCTTTGAAGCCCACATCGAGAAAAAGGAGTTCCAGCAGGCCTACGAGTTGGCGAAGGCTGACGACTCTCCGCTGGGCCGGGTGCTGGCGGCAGCGCTGGTGAAGCTCCAGATCGGCTATGAGCAGGCCCTCGAGGCGATGCGAGAGGTGCAGGCCGAAGAGGTGATGCGGCTGGAGCACAAGATCAGCTACGTCTCGCTCGTCGGTGCCCTCGCCCCGATGTTTGGCCTGCTTGGGACGGTGAGCGGCATGGTCGCCGCCTTTTCGGTCATCGCCCAGTCGGCGACCCAGCCAAAACCAGCTGAACTGGCGTCGGGCATCTCGCAGGCGCTGGTCACCACCCTGATCGGCCTCTGGCTGGCGATCCCGGCGGTTGCCTGCTTCAGCCTGTTTCGCAACTGGCTCGAACGGTTTTCCACCGATCTCGACGCAGAGAGTGTACGGCTGATCGCCAAGGTGCCGGTCGCCAAGAAATGACCGCCGCCGGTCGCGACAGAAATAAGACAGCGGGACAGCGCAACCAACACAGAGGCGTCGCGACAGTGGCAGGCAGAACGGGTGGTCCCGCGACGGTCGAGTTCGACATGACGCCGATGATCGACGTCACCTTTCAGCTGATCACCTTTTTCATGTTCGTGCTCAACTTCAGCGAGGCAGAGCAGGATGAGCGGATTCAGCTGCCTGCCAGCCAACTGGCCAAGCCGGCCGAGGGCGTGGTGGAGACCCCGATCACCATGCAGCTGACGGCTGACGGTGGAGTGCTCTATGCGGGTGAAATCCTGCCGGTGAATCAGATCGGCCGGTCGCTCGAGCAGGAGCGGGAGATCATCGTCGCCGCCGGCAAGGATCCGGCGCTGGCGACGGTGATCGTCCGGGCCGACGGCCGGGCCCGGACCGGGGATGTTCAGCAGGTCATCAGGATCTGCCAGGAACAGGGCTTCGAGCGGTTCGCCCTCCGCGCCCTCTACAAGCCGGAGTGACCGATGGCCCAGCCTGCTCCGAAACGTCGGCGACTCGAAAAGGTGGCGATCAACATGACGCCGATGATCGACGTCGTCTTTCAGCTGATGATCTTCTTCATGCTCACCCTCAACATCATCGCGCCGGAGGGTGACTTTGATATCCGGATGCCGTTGTCGAAATCGGCCGGCCCGCCGACCGACGATCTGCAGTTGCCGCCGATTCGCGTGCGGCTCACGGCTGATCCAGCCGGCGGCCTGCAGACGCTGACGATGAACGGTGAGCCGGTGGCCGGCTTTGACGACCTGCAGCGGCGGGTGGCGGGCATCGTTGAGGCGGCGGTGGTCTCGGGAGGCGACGCCGAGGACGTCGAACTCGAGCTCGACTGCGACGAGCAGCTCGACTACGCCTATGTGGTGCAGGCGATCACGGCGGTCTCCGGCCGGGTCGAGGACGGTCGCGTGATCGAGATGATCAAGAAGATCAGCTTCGCTCCCGCGACGGCCGACGCCGAATGAGCCTTGGGGCGGGCGGCAGCAGCCGATGCTGCCGGGCCTCACCGCCGCGGGTGAAACTGGTCATGAACGCTGCGGAGCCGGCCCGAGTCGACGTGCGTGTACCGCTGGGTCGTGGCGATGCTGGCGTGGCCGAGCATCTCCTGGACATGCCGCAGGTCGACACCGCCGGCGACGAGATGGGTGGCGAAGCTGTGCCGCAGGGTGTGCGGCGAGATGTCACCGGGCAGGCCGGCGGCTGCGGCATGCTCCCGGACGATCTCCCAGATCCGCATCCGGGACAGCCGATTGCCGCGGGTCGAGAGCAGCAGCCAGTCGGTCTGGCCGGCACGGGCGGCGAACCGGCCCCGGTGTCGCTCCAGCCAGTCGGCAATCGCCGTCCGGGCCCGGCCTCCGAGCGGCACCACCCGCTCCTTGTTGCCCTTGCCGTGGCAGGTGCAGAACTGCTCCTCCAGATGGAGGTCGGCCAGCCGCAGGGCCGAGACCTCCGAGGCGCGGCAGCCGGTGGCGTAGAGCAGTTCGAGCAGGGCCCGGTCCCGGGCCCCGGCTGCTGTGAACCGCGACGGGCTGTCGAGCAGGCGATCGACCTGCTGCGGGTTGAGCACACCGGGGATGGTGTCATCGCGACGGGCGAGCACGAGCCGTTCGGCCGGGTTGTCGGCCACGACGCCCTCCAGCTGCAGAAAGGCATGAAAGCTCCGCAGCGTCGCCGCTTGTCGGGCGATGCTCGCCCGGGCCCTGCCCCGAGCCGCGAGATCACCGAGGAAATCGCCCAGGTCCTGGATGGTCACCGCCAGCGGGTTGCGGCCGCCGAGCCAATCGCCGAAGGCCTCGAGGTCGCGGCGGTAGGCAGCCTGGGTGTTGGCCGCGAGCCCTCGTTCGTGCTGCACGTAGGCGAGGAACCGGTCGATCAGTTCGCTGATCGTGACACCGGCAAGCGGCACCGGCTGCGGGCCGTCAAAGGCGATCCGCCGCCGCCGGGACGGTCGGGCCGGGCCTTTTTCGGTCGGTGACTTGGCGGTCGGCTGACGGCGGGGCATGAGCGGCCTGTCCGGTGTGAGGAATCCCGGGTGGCCGGCAGGCTGCCGCCGGCTCAGGGGTCGTAGCCGAGGTTCGGCGCCAGCCACCGCTCGACGTCCTTGACCGGCATGCCCTTGCGGGCGGCATAGGCCTCAACCTGGTCACGGGTGACCCTGTCCACCGCGAAGTATCGGCTTTCTGGATGGCCGAAATAGAGCCCGCTAACACTCGCTGCCGGCGTCATCGCGAAGCTCTCGGTCAGGTGCATGCCGGCGGCCCGCTCGGCGTCAAGCAGGGCAAAGAGTCCCGGTTTTTCGGTGTGATCCGGACAGGCGGGATAGCCGGGGGCGGGCCGGATGCCCCGATATTTTTCGGCGATCAGCGACTCGCAGTCGAGGTTTTCATCCTTGCCGTAGCCCCAGTCATCGCGGGCCTGCTTGTGCAGCCATTCGGCAAAGGCCTCCGCCAGCCGGTCGGCCAGGGCCTTGACCATGATCGAGTTGTAGTCGTCATGCTCGCGGTCGTACCGGGCGGCCAGTTCATCACAGCCGTGGCCGGCCGTGCAGGCGAAGCCGCCAAGGTAGTCCTTGCGACCGCTGCTCACCGGCGCGATGAAGTCGGCGAGCGCATAGAAGGTGTCCTGACCTTTCCGCTCCCACTGCTGCCGCAGGGTGTGCACCCGGCCGAGTTCTTCGCTCCGCTCGTCGTCGCGATAGAGCACGATGTCGTCACCGTCGCTGTTGGCCGGGAAGAAGCCATAGACGCCGCGGGCTTCCAGCGACTCTGCCGCCACGATCTCGTCGAGCATCCGCCGGGCATCGTCAAAGAGTTTGCGGGCCTCCGTGCCGACCGTGGCGTCGTCGAAGATGGCCGGATACTTCCCCCTGAGTTCCCAGGCCATGAAGAACGGCGACCAGTCGATGAATGGCACGAGGTCGGCCAGGGGCACCTTGGGCAGGTTCCGCACCCCGAGAAAACCCGGGGTGGCGATTTCAGCGATCGACCAGTCGGTGGTCCAGCGTTTGGCGACGGCCTGCTCGTAGGGAATCAGCGTCGCCTGCTGCCGCCGCTGGAAGTTCTCGACGTCGCGGGCCTGGGCGGCCCGGTTGGCCTGCGTGTACTGTTCCCGCAACGCCGGGTTGAGCAGGTTCTCGACCACGCCGGCAGCCCGCGACGCATCGATCACGTGCACCACGTCGCCCGAGTACTGCGGCGCGATCTTGACGGCCGTGTGCCGGGCCGACGTGGTCGCCCCGCCGATCAGCAGGGGGACCGTGAACTTCTCGTGCTCGAACTCCTTGGCGACCTGCACCATCTCGTCGAGGCTCGGCGTGATCAGGCCTGAAAGGCCGACCACATCGACCTGCTCTTCGCGGGCCTTGTCGATGATCGTCGCACAGGGCACCATCACCCCGATGTCGACCACCTCATAGCCGTTGCAGCCGAGGACGACGCCGACGATGTTCTTGCCGATGTCGTGGACGTCGCCCTTGACCGTCGCCAGCAGCACCTTGCCCCGCTTTTTCTGTTCGGCCCCGGCAGCCTTCCGTTCTTCCTCCATGTAGGGCAGCAGGTGGGCGACAGCCCGCTTCATCACCCGGGCACTCTTGACCACCTGCGGCAGGAACATCTTGCCCTCGCCGAAGAGGTCGCCCACCTTCTGCATGCCCCGCATCAGCGGGCCCTCGATGATCTCGAGGCTGGTGTCGTACTCGCCACGGGCGTCCTCGACGTCTTCCTCGACATGGTCGGCGATCCCTTTGAGCAGGGCATGCCCCAGCCGGCCCTCGACATCGAGGCTCCGCCAGGCGTCGGCCTTGACGTTGCCGCCACCCCCCTGCCCCTTCACCGTCTCGGCGTATTCGATCAGCCGGTCGGTGGCGTCGGGCCGCCGATCGAAGAGAACGTCTTCGATCTTCTCGAGCAGTTCGGGCTCAATCTCCTGATAGACCGCCAGCTGGCCGGCGTTGACGATGCCCATGTCCATCCCGGCCCGGATGGCGTGGTAGAGGAAGGCGGCGTGCATCGCCTCGCGGACAACGTCGTTGCCGCGGAAGGAGAAGGAAATGTTGCTCACCCCGCCGGAGATCTTCGCCAGCGGCATCCGCGCTTTGATCTGCCGGGTCGCTTCGATGAAGTTCATCGCGTAGGGGTTGTGCTCTTCCATCCCGGTGGCGACGGTGAGGATGTTGGGGTCGAAGATGATGTCTTCGGGCGGAAACTGGGCCTCTTCGGTGAGCAGCCGGTAGGCCCGCTCACAGATTGCCACCCGCCGCTCGATGTCGGTCGCCTGCCCCTCCTCGTCAAAGGCCATCACCACGACAGCCGCGCCATAGCGGCGGATCGTCCGGGCCTGCCGCAGGAAGGCCTCTTCGCCTTCCTTGAGGCTGATCGAATTGACCACCCCCTTGCCCTGGATGCACTTCAGGCCCGCCTCGAGCACCTCCCAGCGGGAGGAGTCGATCATGATCGGCACCCGCGAGACGTCGGGCTCGCTGGAGAGCAGCGTGAGGAACTTGGTCATCACCGCCGGCCCGTCGAGCATCCCCTCATCGACGTTGATGTCGATCAGGTTGGCGCCGTTCTCGACCTGCTGCCGGGCGACGCTGAGGGCCGCCTCGTAGTTTTCCTCTTTGATCAGCCGGGCGAAGGCCCGGGAGCCGGTGACATTGGTCCGCTCGCCGATGATTGTGAAGCTGCTCTCGGGCCGCACTTCGAGCAACTCGAGCCCTGAGTAGCGGCTCAGCCGGGGCGGTTCAACCGGCTTCCGCGGCGGATAAGGGGCCACCGCCTCGGCGATCGCCTTGATGTGGGCAGGGGTCGTGCCGCAGCAGCCGCCGACAATGTTCAGAAAACCGTCACGGGCGAACTCGCCGATCACCGCCGCCATCATCTCGGGCGTTTCGTCGAAACCGCCGAGGGCATTCGGCAGGCCGGCGTTGGGATAGCAGCTGACCAGCCGGGGGCAGATCCGCGAAAGGTCGGCCAGATAGGGCCGCAATTTTTCCGGGCCGAGGGCGCAGTTGATGCCGACGCTGAGCAGGTCGGCATGGGCGATGCTCTGGTAGCAGGCATCGACTGTCTGGGCCGAGAGGGTGCGGCCGCCTTCAAACACAGTAAAGGAAGCCATCACCGGCAGCCGGATGCCGGTCTCCTGAAAGACGTCCTCGATGGCGAACAGGGCCGCCTTCAGCACGAGCGTGTCGAAGGCGGTCTCGGCCAGCAGCAGGTCGACGCCCCCTTCGATCAAGGCCTCAATCTGTTCCTTGTAGCAGGCCACCATCTCGTCGAAGGTGACATCCCGGTGGCCGGGATCGGCCACGTTGCCGGCGATCGAGAGCTGCTTGTTGGTGGGACCGATCGAGCCGGCCACGAACCGGGGTCGATCGGGGGTCTTCGCGGTTGCGGCGTCGGCGGCCTCGCGGGCCAGCCGGCTGGCGACCAGATTCAGCTCCTTCGTGCGGTCGGCCAGGCCAAAGTCGGCGAGGGCCACCGGGGTGGCGCCGAACGTGTTGGTCTCGACGATGTCGGCCCCCGCCTCCAGGAACGACGCGTGAATCTGCCGGATCGCGTCGGGCTGAGAAAGGGTGAGGACGTCGATGCAATTCTTGAGATCCTTCGGGTGGTCTCCGAAAAGATCCCCCCGAAAGCCCTGTTCGTCGAGCCCGAGGGCGTGCACCGAGGTGCCCATGGCCCCGTCGAGAATCGCAATGCGTCGTGAAAGAAGATCGAGAAGGGCCTCCGTGCGAGGGGTTTTTTCGCTGGTCATGAAGCTTTCGTGCTGGCTGATAGTGAACTGAAACGCTGAAAAATCGGGACACGGGCCTCTGCCAGACCGAATCCGCCTGTGTTCGCCCATCATAGGCGAGGCAGCCGGGTCGGCCTACCGGGGCCTGTCACCGGGGTTCAGGCAACCTGTGCGCGGCGGGAGGGTGGGTGTTCAAGCGGTGTTTGCGGCCCGGACGAAACCAGCGTGCAGGGGGTTGGATGAGATGGACGTGATCGCCGTATTTCCAGATCTGGCAGCTGAGCCGGTGGTGGCCGGGTCCGAACCTGACATCTGGTCGGCAGAGCCGCCGGTGGACGTGCCGGCCGCCCCGCTCCCGCCTGCCGAGGCTGCCGATCAGCCCCCGCGACCAACTGCCGAACCAAAGCCGGAGAAGCGGCGGCGGCAACCTCGGCGACGCCGGGCAGCCGGTCGTTGCCGCACCGTCAGTCCCCTCACTGCTGTCACTGCGTCACTGCGAAGTCAGTGGGGCTCAGTGGCAGTCCTCGCCGCAGTTGCCGCGGCAGTCTGGACGGCCGTGCTCGTGGTTGAGCGGCAGCCATTGCCCGGCACACCGGGGAAGGCTGAGCCTGTTGCCGGTGTTCGGGTGGCGGCCGATCCGGTTGCACACGATGGAAGCGAGGAGACGTGGCGGCAATGACGGTTGACCTGCTCGATCAAGCATTCCTTCAGGCGACGGCTGGGCAGCAGCCGAGGAACGCCCCGGCTGCCGGGGCTCCGGACAGCAACATGCCCGTCCAGCCGGATGCGACTGCCGCTGGGCCAGCGGTCACTGCCGAGCCCGAGGCGATGCCTGGTGAGTCCGCAGTGGAGGCGGTCGATCTGACGCTGCTGCAGCTGCTGGAGCGTTTTCCTGACCAGTGGGCCACTGTTGTCACGGCGGTCGAGGAGGCCCGGCGGGCTGGTGCCCGGGTGATTGCAGTTGCCGGTCACCAGCGGGGTGAGGGCCGCACGACCCTTGTCCAAGGCCTCGGCCTGCTGCTGGCGGAGCGAGGTTGGCAGGTGACCTGCTTTGCGACCGCGGCTGCCTGGTGGCGGGAACTGGTCGGGCCCGAGGCCAGTGGGCGGCATTGCCTGCCTCCGGCGGCGGTTGGGGAGGACGATCTGGTGCTGGTCGATGCCGGCATCTGGTTTCCCCCGGGGCCGCTGCGGCCCCGGCAGCTGTTGCTCAAGATGTTCGGCTTTGACGGGGTGCTGCTGATGCGGCACGTCGACCTGCCCCCCTGCCCCGTGCGGGATGGGGTGATCGCCAAGGCCGGTCTGCAGGCAATCGGCGAGATTGTCAGTTTTTCATCCCCGATCCAGCAGAGGGTGGCATGACTGGTTCCCCATACCCGCCGATGGTAATGGCCGGTCGTTGTTCGTCCGCCGGATCGCTCGTCGGCAACCAGCAGGCGGCTCTCGCCCGGCTGCTCTATGCCGTCCGGCAACCGGGCGGGCTTGCCGTGCTTTGTGGTCCCGGCGGCGCAGGCGTGACAACCGTACTGAGCCGGCTGGCTGCAGACCTTGAGCAGGCGGGCCATCCAGTCCTGCGGCTTTCGGGGCGGAATCTCGCCGGGGGTGATCTCCCGGCCTGGGCCGACAGCGGTGCTGCGGAGGCGGTCCTGCCGCCGGCGGTGCTCGTCGATGACGGGCACACGGCGGCCGACGGAGCGTTGACTGCCTTTGTGCAGCAGTGCGGCGTGATGGTTCCGGCTGCAGCAATCGTGCTCGCCGGCCGGGGCAGGCTGCTCACCCTGTTGGCTCGTGAGCGGGATCTCGGGGGGCGGGTCCGGCTCCGGTCGGTGCTGCGGGCCTGGACCCGCGAAGAGACCGAGGCGGTGGTCGCCAGCCGGCTGGCGGCCGCCGGAGTCGGTCGTTATGCGGCTGCCGTCCCTGACGTCATTCATGCCATCACTGCCGGCATCCCTCAGGCCATCTGCCAGCTGCTCGAAACGGTCTTGCTGGTGGCTGCCACCCAGCCGGAGCACCAGCTCTGCTGTGAGGACATCGAACGGATGCACGAACGGCTCAGCCTGGCGGCAGCGTAACGGTCTCGTGGCGATGCCGGATGGCGGAGAAGGCCAGCGTTGCCGGGTGTGGTTCACGGCCGCTGATGAGCGCGGCAATCGTCACGGCGGTGCCGGTCGAAAGGTGCAGCCCCGCCCGGAAGTGGCCGGTTGCCAGCCAGCCGTTGTCGACGTCCGGGAGCGGACCAATGGTCGGCAGGCCGTCGGGAGAGCCTGGCCGTAGCCCGGCCCAGGTCCGCTCAGGATCGCCGAATGGTGTGTCGGGTAACAACCGCCGCAGGAGTCGCTCCAGCCGCTCGATGGCGGCTGGCGTCGTCGCGGGAACAAAGCCGGCATCTTCAATGGTTGACCCTACGAGCAGTCGGCCGTCTTCCCGCGGAATCAGATAGTCGTAGCCTGCGCCCAGATTGACCACCTGCGTCAGCAGGCCCGGGTTGGTGCGGTGCAGCAGAATCTGGCCTCGCCAGGGCCGGGTCGGAACTCGCACTCCGAGGTCTGCCAGCAGGCTCTCAGACCAGGCACCGGCAGCCAGGCAGATGCGATCTGTCGGCAGGGTCGCGGGCGTGTTTCCCGGCCCCTTCAACCGCACCGCCACGACCCGACCAGCGGCCTGCTCTAACCCTGTGACGCGGGCACCATCGATAAAGTCGACGCCGCGGGCCAGGCACGAGGCCCGCAAGGCGGCCAGATGGCGGGGCGGCCGCACCTGGGTTTCGGTGGGTAGCAGGTAGCCGCCGGCAATCGTGCCGGCAGCGGTGGCGGCAGCCAGTGCCGGTGCGAGGCGGCCGACGTCTGCGGCCGAAAGCTGTTCGTGGGGAACCCCGAGCCGCTGCCAGCGGGCGGCGTCATCGCAGAGCTCGGCGGCGGTGGTGTCATCGATCGATACAGCCAGCGTCCCGCACTGCCGCAGCCCATTGTCGATGCCTGTTTCGGACCGCAGGTCGTCAGCCCACTGGCGGTGGAGCTGGTCGCTGAAGACGGTGAACTGCTCCAGGGGGGAAGCATCCAGCCCCGGGCACGCCGCGGGCTGCGCGGGGAAAATACCGCCGGCGGCCCACGAGGCGGTCGCTCCGGCAGCATCGCGGCTGATCACGGTCACGTCGAGGTTCTGGCCGGCGAGCTCCCGGGCAATCGACAGGCCGATCACGCCTCCGCCGATCACGCAGCAGTCAGGCATTTGTCGGCACCTGGGGGCTGTCAGCGATGTTGACCCAGACATGCACGTGGGGCGATCCGCGGAAGTGCCAGACGAAGGCGGGCCCTTCGAGCCGCCAGTTGTCCCAGACGCCATCACCACCGAGGTCACCCTGCCGATAGAACACCATCCGGCAGGCCTCGAGGCCCCCTTGAGCAGCCAGGCAGCGTTGCACCTCGTCCCGGTCTCCCGTCCGGAAGGGCTCCAGCAGCAGGGCCACCACTCGATCGAGTTCCGCTCGCTGGTCGGCCGTCAGCTCACCGACGGCGAGCCCTGGACGTGTGCCGCGACCGGAAAAGGCGATCGCGTTTTCTCGTGGCGCCTGCCTGACCAGTGCTGCGGCCCGCTGCCTGCCGTCGAGCATGGCGAAGACCTCATTGGCTGCGACCGCCTGAGGCCAAAAGACGTTGCCGGGATGGGTCGGCTCTTCGGTGAAGCTGCCGGTGTCGTGGCCGTAGAAGATCGGGCCGCCGAAGGCGACATGCTCGGCCGAGTCGCCGTCACACCGCAGCGTCATGTGTCGCCCGGTCAGCAGGAACTGGAACTTGCCTGAGCCGGGCTCGCCGATGAGGGCGACACTCTGCGAGTGGCCAAAGCCGCCGCAGTCATCTTCCAACTGCCGATCAAACCGGGGCTGCCATTCAGGGGTGATCAGGCTTTCGAAGATCTCCCGTACCAACGCCTGCTGCTCACCGGTGAAGAAGTCGTCAGCGATCTCCGGCTTGGTGGCCTGCCAGTTGTTGGCCACGCGAGTGCGGAGCAGACCGAACTTTGGATGCCGGTAGTCCCAGGGGACACAGATCAGCTTTCGCTGCTGGGGTGAAAGCGAAGCGTGCAGTCGCCCGGCGAGGGTTTCGGCGGTCGGTTTCACGGCCGGCTCGGCCGCGAAGAGCTCGGGCCGGCTGCCACCGGGAAGCAGCGTGCTCAGGCCGGTTGCAGCGGCAGCTGTGGAAAGGTCCCGCAGCAGGCGGCGGCGGGTGACGGTCGAGGCAGGCATGTCAGCGGCGTGGGCCATCGGAGAAACTCCTAAAAAGGTCGCGGGGATGAAGTCGCCCGCATCCGTTTACTGTAACAGTCGGGAGCCGCTTCAGGCTCACTTTCGGCGTTGGCAGCCCGGGCAGAAACAGGTCGATCGTTGGGCCTGCACGATGCGTCGGATGACCGCTCCACAGCGGGGACAGGCTGTTCCCTCCTGGCCGTAGACCTGGTGGCACCGCTGGTACCGGCCCGGTCGGCTGTCGGCAGTGCGGTAGGTTTCATCACCAATCGACGAGCCTTCCAGCCGAATCGCCCGCTGCAGAATCTGGCGAGTGGCCGCAGCGATGGTGTCGCAGTCGGCCCGGCTGAGACGGCTGCAGCGGCTACGGGGGTCGATGCCCGCGGCGAAGAGGATTTCGGCGGCATAGATGTTCCCGATACCCGCGGTCACCTGTTGATCGAGCAGGGCCTGCTTGATCGGCCGCCGCGAATGATGGACCGCAGCGTGGAGCTCCGTGCCGCTGAGCGTGAGGGCATCGGGGCCGAGCACAGGGGGGCCACACCGCCGCCTGAACTCAGCATCGCCGAGGAGCCGAATGGTGCCGAGCCCCCGCCGGTCCCAGAAGATGAGCGGCGGGCCGTCGGCAAACCGCACGATCATCCGCACGTGGGCTTCCGTTGGTGGCGGCACCCGCAGCAGCAGGCCGGTCATCCGAGGCTCGATGACGAGCCGTTCCGGCCCGTCGCTGCCCGACCCTCCCAGCCGTAGTACCGCCCGTTTGCCGGCCCGCTCGACGGCGGCGATTCGGCGGCCCCGCAAGCGGGCGGCAAGGCGGCCTGCCGGCGGACTTATGACCAATGGCCGCCGGGTTCGGCGAGGAAAGATCACCGCTGTGATCGTCCGGCCGACCACGTCGCCGATCCCCCGGCACATCGTCTCAACCTCGGGAAGTTCGGGCATGGCGGGGACAGTTCTCGGGGCCGCGGGGCTGAAACCCGCAGGCTTGCCGGCGGGGCGGTCGAATCTGTGCGGCCAAGGCTACAATCAAAACAGATCCGGCCAATGCCTTGCGGTGGTACCGCTGGTAGGCTCAGCCGGACCGCCGTTTTTCCCCCGTACCGGAGCTGCCGATGTCCATTGCCACCGCGGCCGACCGCCCGCTCTCCCAGGTTCCCGATGCGCTCGGCCGGTTCGGCCGGTTTGGCGGCCGCTATGTGCCGGAGACCCTTTCGGCGGCGCTCGATCAGCTGCAGGTGGCTTATGACGAGGCTGTTGCCGACCCCGCGTTTGCCCGGGAACTTGATGACCTGCTGAATACCTTCGTCGGTCGCCCCCTGCCCCTCCTCTTTGCCCGGCGGCTGACGGAGCGTGCCGGTGGGGCACAGATCTATTTCAAACGGGAGGACCTCAGCCACACCGGGGCCCACAAGATCAACAACACGCTTGGCCAGGCGCTGCTGGCCATGCGAATGGGCAAACGGAGAATCATCGCTGAGACCGGGGCGGGCCAGCACGGGGTTGCGACCGCCACCGCCTGCGCCCGGTTCGGCCTCGACTGCGTCGTTTACATGGGAGCCGAAGACGTTCGTCGGCAGGCCCCCAACGTTCGCAACATGCGGTTCATGGGGGCCGAGGTGCGGCCGGTGGAGAGCGGTTCACGAACGCTCCGCGATGCCATCAACGAGGCGATGCGGGACTGGATGGCATCAGTCGAGACCACCCACTACATCATCGGTTCGGTCGTCGGCCCGCATCCCTTTCCGCGGATCGTCCGTGACTTCCAGTCGGTGATCGGACGCGAGACAATCGACTCGTGTCTGAGGCTCTTCGGCCGGCTTCCCGATACGGTTGTCGCCTGCGTCGGCGGAGGCAGCAACGCTGCCGGCATGTTCTATCCATTCGTTGACCACTCCGAAGTGCGGCTGGTCGGGGTCGAAGCGGGTGGGCGGTCGAGTGGGGCGGGCGAACATGCGGCCCCCTTGAGCTATGGCAGCCCCGGCATTCTGCATGGCAGCCTCAGCTATGTGCTGCAGGATGCCGATGGCCAGACCGACGACGTTCACTCGGTTTCAGCCGGCCTCGACTATCCTGGGGTCGGGCCGGAGCACAGCTTCTGGCGGGACAGTGGCCGGGTCGACTACACCAGCGTCACCGATGCCGCGGCGCTCGACGCCTTCGACCTGGTGGCCCAACAGGAAGGGATTCTCGCCGCTCTCGAGACCTCGCATGCGGTGGCCTGGGCGGTCGAGGCGGCAGCGGCCATGAAGCCGGAGGAAATCCTCGTCGTCTGCATGTCGGGACGGGGCGACAAAGACGCCGCCGAGATCGCCCGGCTGCGGGGGCTCTCCGAAGCGGGGGCATGAACCGGAAATTGGCAAGAACCAATGGAGCAACTGGCAGGTATGGCGACGGTAACAGATGGCGGCAGGACGGGAACGGCCGCGGTGCAGGAGGCCTTGGCAGCCTGTCGGGCCAGTGGCGGGCGGGCGATAGCCCCGTTCGTGACGGCGGGTGACCCCGACGTTGAGACAACGCTGGCGGTGCTCGAAGCCGTCGATCGGGCCGGGGCAACCCTCTGCGAATTGGGCGTGCCCTACAGCGACCCGATTGCTGACGGTCCGGTGATTCAGGCCTCGTACACCCGGGCGTTGGCGGCAGGCATGTCGCTCGACAAGCTTTTTGATCTGGTCAGCCGCAGCCGGGCGACGGTCCGGATGCCAATGCTGGCAATGGCGAGCTATTCGTTGATCTTCCGGGTTGGCATCGCTTCATTCGTGGCCCGGGCCGTTGCCAGCGGCCTGTCGGGGTTCGTGGTGCCCGATCTGCCGCTGGAGGAGTCGGACGAGCTCGATGCCGCCTGCCGCGACGCCGGCCTGGCGCTGGTGCGGCTGGTGACCCCGACCACCCCTCCGGAGCGGGCCGAGCAGATTGCCCGGCGATCAACCGGCTTTCTCTACTGCGTCTCGGTGGCGGGCGTGACCGGTGAGCGGACGGCCCTGCCGGCGGGCCTGATCGACCGGGTTGCCTGGCTGCGGGAGCGAACCGAGGTGCCGATTCTGGTCGGCTTCGGCATCGCCAGTCCGGACCAGGCCCGGGAGGTGGCCCAGGTGGCCGACGGCGTGATCGTCGGCTCAGCCGTCGTCCGGCAGCTCGAGCAGGCGGCCGCCGGCCAAGGGGTCGCGGCGGTCGAGCGATTTGTCGGAGAACTTGTTGCTGCGTGCCGCGGCGGCTGACAGCATCGAGCCTGCCGCCGCTCGGGGGTGAAATGCGTTGGAAGAATGGCAGCCGGGAGCGGCAGCGACCGGACGTGCGGGACGATTGAGG